>NZ_JBFUES010000551.1:0-5017 GCF_056403875.1 Bradyrhizobium sp. P2_E8 | reverse complement strand
CCCACGAGATCGGCCTTCTCGTCGCGACCACCGTGGTTGAAGTCGGCGTCGACGTGCCCGCGGCCACCATCATGGTGATCGAGAACGCCGAGCGTTTCGGCCTCGCCCAGCTGCATCAGCTCCGCGGCCGCATCGGCCGCGGTTCGGAGGCCTCGACCTGCATCCTGCTCTATTCGGAGCCGCTCGGCGAGATGTCGAAGGCGCGGCTGAAGGTGATCCGCGAGACCACCGACGGTTTTCGCATCGCCGAGGAGGATTTGAAGCTGCGCGGCGAAGGCGACGTGCTGGGCGTGCGCCAGAGCGGCTTGCCCGGCTACCGCATCGCGCGCTCGGAGGTGCACGGCCAGCTCATCACGCAGGCTAGAGACGAGGCGCTGCGCATCCTCAAGGACGATCCGAAACTGAAGGGCGAGCGCGGCGAGGCGCTCAGGTGCCTGCTGTATCTCTATGAACGCGATGAGGCGATCCCGTTGATTGGGGCGGGCTAGGACGTGGACTCATTAGCGCCGAGCCTCTGGTCCGTTATTTGCGCAATGATCTGAAGGCTGCGCGTACCTCATCTGAAAACAGCTTCGGCTCCTCCCAGGCGGCGAAATGCCCGCCACGTTCGACCTCGCTGAAGTAGGCGAGGCCGGGGTACATAATCTCGACCCAACTTCGGGGCGCAGCAAAGATTTCGCCGGGGAACGTCGTAAATCCCACGGGAACCGCGACCGCAGGAGGAGACTTGCCGGCCGCACGGGCTGCGGCCTGTCCGGCCTCCCAGTACCACCGTGCGGCCGAGGCCCCAGTGCCGGTCAGCCAGTACAGCGTGATGTTGTCGAGGATGTTGTCCCGGGTGAGATTGCCCGCGGGCTTACCCTCCACGAACGCTCGGGAAATCTTGTAGTAGCTGTCCGTGTCATGGTCGAGCATCCAGCTCGCGAGCCCGAGGGGTGAATTCAGCAGGGAGTAGCCGATCGTCTGTGGCCGCGTCGACTGCTCCAGGAAGTAGCCAAAGCCACTCGCCCTAAACGTCGCGGCCGCCTTCTGCGCCGCGCGTTCCTTCTCGGATTCTGCGGGCAGCTTGTCGGACATTGCCGCCACACCCGCGAGCAAGTTGACGTGGATGCCGAGAAGTCCCTTGGGTGCCTGGCGCCCCATCGCATCCGTTACTGCCGCTCCTACGTCGCCACCCTGGGCAACGTAGCGCGTGTAGCCGAGACGATCCATCAGCACCGCCCACGCACGCGCGATGCGCGCGGCGTCCCAGCCGAGTTCGGTCGGCTCACCCGAGAAGCCGTAGCCAGGCAAGGACGGCAGCACCAGGTGGAATGCATCGTCGGGAGAGCCACCATACTTGGTCGGGTCAGCCAGGGGACCGACGGTATCGAGGAGTTCGATGACCGAGCCGGGCCAGCCGTGCGTCATGATCAGCGGCAGCGCGTTCTCATGCCGGGACTTGACGTGGATGAAATGGATCTTCACCCCGTCGATCACGGTCGTGAACTGTGGCAGTGCGTTCAGCCGTGCCTCGCACTTGCGCCAGTCGTACTCAGTCGACCAGTAGCGGGCGAGCGCCCGCAGCGTCGCCAGCTGCACACCCTGCGACCGATCCTCAACGAGCTCTTTGGTGGGCCAGCGCGTGGCCGCGAGGCGCCGGCGGAGATCAGCGAGGTCTTCACCCCGGACATTGACGCGGAAGGGAAGAATTGCGTCGGCTTTGGTCGTACCGAGCGGGGACCCTCCTTGTTTCGATTGCGCGCGTGCGGCGACGAAATGTATTGGAAGCAAGCTGACGGCACCAGTTGCGGCTGACCCTGCGAGAAGGCTGCGCCGGGTGGGTGACGAGGAGATTGCGGTCATGGTCGGCCTCCTTGTTTACAAGCCCGCTCCTAGACTAGTGAACTGCGATGCGTCGGCCAGCTTCGAACTGTAGAAATGATTGCAGGTGCCTGGGCCAAGCGTATGAGCAATTATTCGGATGATACCTTGGTACGAACTGTCCAGGGACCGTACTAAAAACAGCATACAATAGAATCCGCCCACCGTCTGATGACAAGATGTTGGGGGCAACATCTTTCGAAGAGATTGCCGCCTTGGGCTGCGCTGGACCACCCGTGAGCTTCCCTCGCAAGACGCGCAGCGACTACTTCTCGTCAGGCCGGCTCGAGCTCTCGATCTGAGCGCGCTGATGTCTCCACATGCCAAACGGCGCAACCACATAGCTGAGCAGCGCACAGCCGACCATCCAGGCCATCGCGATCCAAGTCCGGGTGGTGGCAGACGAGCGCACGCCGTCTCCACCTCGTCATTGCGAGTGCAGCGAAGCAATCCAGAATCTTTCAGCGGAGGGACTCTGGATTGCTTCGCTGCACTTGCAATGACGACGTGGATAGAGCCGTTTCAGAAGACTTATCCTTTCGCCGCGGCCGACTTCATGCATCCTTCCTGCCATGCGCGGACGTCCCGGTTGTGCGCCTGAAACGCGACCGGGACATCCAAGAGTTTCTGGATTCCGTGCCAGTGGATGGCAAGTCTACGAGGTGAGGCCGGACGACTAGGCCTTCTTCTGCGCGATGCTCGCGGCAAATGCCTTCATCAGCGACGCATCCGCCGCCTCGCCCTTTGCGTCCTCGGCGAGATGCTCGAACCAGCGCGCAAAACCCTCGTAGATCTGGCTGGCCGGATGATCGGCGCCGAGGAAGCCGGAAATCTCCCGCATCTCCGCGACCCAGCGATAGGCCTTCGGAATCATGTCCGGCAGCGCGACTTCGAGCCGCGCCAGAACCGCGGGCTGGCTCAGCGCGAGCTCGTCGCGCAGCGCGTCCGCCGCACCGGCCTTGGTTGCTGCAATCACCATGGCCGAGCCGATGCCGGCGAGGCCCTTGACGATGCCGGCGTAGGACATCTTCAAGGCCGACGCCGCGCCGACCGGGCCTTCGACGATCCGCACGTCGAGGCCGAGGTCCTTCAGCACGGCGACATCCCCGGCGTGTGCGCCGGACATGTAGAAGGCCGGGCTCTTGCCACCGGGCTGCGGCGGGAAGCCGATGATGCCGGCATCGACGAACGGCGCCTGCGCCGAACCGATGATCTCCTCAATCCTGCGCACGGTGTCGACATTGACGGCGTTACAATCGACCACGACGGGCTTCTTCGCGCGCCGGACGATCAGCGCGGCCAGGCGTTCGGCGAGTGCAACGGCCTCGCCCGGCGGCACGATCGAGAGGATGATGTCGGCCTCGCCGATCGCCTCGTCGTCCGCGCCGATCATGCCGGCATCCGCCGCGCGTTTTTGAGTCGCCTCGCTCCGCCCCTTCAACGACGTCAGCACGCGCGCGCCGTTTTCGTTGAGGCGGCGGGCCACGGCGCTGCCCATGGCGCCGGGCGCGAGGATCGCAATGGTCTTGGACGTCGTCTTGGACATCGTGCACTCCAGGTCGAGCACCGAGCAAGGCGCTCGGTTCAACCCGAAGAATAGCAGAGGATGCGAGGCCCTGCGTGAACGCGGCCATCCCGCACGGGAATGGCCCTACTCCACCTTCGCAGGCTGGGGCTGAAGTGCCGACGCATTGGCGATCCGCGCGGCATTCGCCATGCCCGCGAGCGCCGCGGCCTTCTTCGGGTCGGGCGCCGAGCCCGGCTGCACCACGCCGGCCGACATGATCAGCGTCGCGGCATCCTCGGTGCTCATGTCGACCTCGACGATCTTGCTCTTGGGCACGTAGAAGAAAAAGCCCGTGGTCGGGTTCGGCGAGCAAGGCAGGAACACCGAGACGTGCTCCTCCTGCCCCGGCAGGCTGCGCGCGACCTCTTCATTCGGCGACTGCGAGATCAGCACGATCGACCACATGCCCGGCGAGGGAAACTCGACCAGGCCGACCTTTCGGAAGCTCGAGCCCTTGCCCGAGAACAGCGTCTCGAACACCTGCTTCAGGCCGCGGTAGATGGCACGCACCGCCGGGATCCGGCCGAGGAAGGTCTCGCCGATATCGACCAGCGTGCGGCCGATCAGATTGGCTGCGAGGAATCCGACCAGCGTCAGCGTGAAGAATGCGACAATCAGTCCCCAGCCGGGAACGACATACGGCAGGTAGGTTTCCGGCCGGTAGGCCAGCGGCACGAACGGCCGCACCACGCCGTCGACCCAGGTGACGAACCACCAGACCAGATAGAATGTGATCGCAATCGGCCCCGTCACCACGAGGCCGGTCAGGAAATAGTTGCGGAAGCGGCCAATCAGGCCGGTATGCGGTTCCAGGATGGGATCAAGCGGCGCAGGCGCGTCGTCGCGGGGGGTCATTCGGGTTCCAGGTCGGTCGCTACACTCAAGCTAGGGTTTTCTAGCAGGTTTTGGAAGAGCGCGGCCTGATCCGTTCTGCCTATTCCACGGTCACCGATTTCGCGAGGTTGCGCGGCTGGTCGACGTCGGTGCCCATGATGACAGCCGTATGATAGGCGAGCAGCTGCACCGGGACGGCATAGACCATCGGCGTGAACGCCGCCGCCATGTCGGGCATGACGATGGTGACGAGCGAATCGACGGTCGCCTCCGCCGCGCCCTTGGCGTCGGTCATCAGGATGATCTTGCCGCCGCGGGCGGCGACCTCCTGCATGTTCGACACCGTCTTCTCGAACACCCGGTCGTAGGGTGCGATGACGACGACCGGCATGGTCTCGTCGATCAGCGCGATCGGGCCGTGCTTCAACTCGCCGGCGGCGTAGCCCTCGGCGTGGATGTAGGAGATCTCCTTCAGCTTCAGCGCGCCTTCGAGCGCGAGCGGGAAGCTGGTGCCGCGGCCGAGATAGAGCACATCGCGCGATTTCGCGATCTCGCGCGCCAGCTTCTCGATCTGGAGCTCGGTGGTGAGCGCATCCGACATCAGGCGCGGAATCTCGACGAGGCCGTGGACGAGCTTGGTCTCGTCCTCGTCGGACAATTCGCCGCGGGCCTTGCCGGCGGCGATCGCGAGGTTCGCGAGCACCATCAGCTGGCAGGTGAAGGCCTTGGTCGAGGCAACGCCGATCTCGGGAC
>NZ_JBFUES010000550.1:0-5020 GCF_056403875.1 Bradyrhizobium sp. P2_E8 | reverse complement strand
GCCGAGGAGGCACGCGCAGCTGCGGCCGCGAAGGCACGCCAAGCCGAAGACGAAAAGGCACGGCTCGCAGCCGAGCGTGCGAACAAGGCCGAGCAGGAGAAGGCGGCCGCCGCCGCCAAGGCCGCCGAGAACGCCCGGCTTGCCGCCGAAAAGGCCAAACAGATCGAGGAGGCCAAAGCGGCCGCCGCCGAGCAGCGGCGCAAGGACGCCGAGGCCGCCGTGGCCAAGGCGATCGCCGACAAGCAAGCTGCCGAGAAAGCGCTCGCCGACAAGATCGCAAGCGACAAGGCAGCCGCCGAGAAGCAGCAAGTTGCGGACAGCGCACAGAAAGTCGCGGCCGTTGCGCCGACCTCATCGCAGCCAACGCTGTCGCCGCAAGAAACGGCGAAGCTGGTTCAGTCAGAGTTGCGCCGTGTCGGCTGTCTGGCGGCCGCTGCCGACGGCGACTGGAATGCGCCATCGCAACGCTCGCTGACGCTGTTCAACAGATATGCCGGGACGAAGCTCGATGCCAAGCAGGCGAGCTTCGACGCGCTTGAGGCGATCAAGGGCAAGCAGGGGCGCGTCTGCCCGCTGGTGTGCGATCACGGCTTCAAGGCCGACGGCGACGCTTGCGTGAAGATCGCATGCCGCGCCGGCTATCGCGTCAATGACGACAATGAATGCGAGAAGGTGCAGGACAAGAAGCCGGTCGCGACGCGTGAGGATGCCAAGAAGCGCGACGACGAGAGAAAGAAGGTGGAAGCCGCGCCCGCGAAGCCGCAGGTGACCGGCCAACTCTATTGTAGCAATACGGGCTGTCGGCCAGTCCGGCCGGGGTGCCACCTCGAACTATCGAGCTCGGGATATGGGCGATGGAACGGGGGCGGCTCTGCTGGTAACAGCATCGAAGTTTGTAATTGAGGAAAACGCGTCTTCGCCAGGGAACCGTCCGGTGCGGGTCACAAGCCGCCGAACACGTTCAAGGTGGGAGACTTCCGCTTTGCGCTGGTAAGCTGAAGTTAGCGCGGATCTCTCAGGCGAGCGCCGCGGTCGAGTGCCAGACCAGGACGCCGGCGACGATCGCCGCCACGATCGCGGCGCCGCCGAGCCAGCCCGCGGCACTCGACGGGCGATCCCGCACCTGGCGGATGGTCGCGACCAGGCATAACAGCGCCAGCACGATCGCCGCGGGCTCGGCAACATAACGCCACAAAGAGCAATCGATGGACGATGGTCGCAAGGGCGGTCTTCACAGGATTGAGCATGGCTTGCTTTCAGACTGCCCGGAGGCGTCGCTTGATCGCCCGCGCGATGTCGTCGACAGAACTAAACCAGCGCAGCCCGTAACGTTTCGCGCTATTTTCGGTGAACCTCAGGCGATCGACAAGTTTCGAAGCCTGCATCAAAAAGTAGTCGCGCACAGCCCGATTTGAAGCGTCGAGTCTAATGCCGACGACTATGCCTGGAGGCAAATGTCGGCCATGCTCGACCGTCCAGGTAGGAGAATGCTTTTCGTTGCCATCATGAGTGCTGCGGGCTACGCGCAACGAGACGACGAGACTCCTTACCTCTAGAGTTCGGTGAACCTGATTGAGCCTGACGTCTTCGCCAAAGGCAGCGAGAGCCGCTCCGAGTTTCACAGCGTGCTCTTCCATCATGGTGTGACGATCATCGCGCGAATCGATATATTCGCAATCCCGCGTCGAAACGTAGCCAATCAGCCGATAGGCCTTCCTCAAGGATCCGAAGCGGAATTGATAAAGTCCGGCGCTCGGCACACCCGGCGCATCGCTAATGATATCCCGGCTTAATCGTCCCTTCTTCCTCAACAAGATTCTGAGTCGCTTTAGCATCTCCTCGTTGGAGAGACCCTTAGTGCTTTTGCGAGTGTCGATGATCGCCCGGGCTTTCGCGAACAACTCGGGACTAATGATCGATTCGATCGCGCCGACCTTGCGGATCCATTGCTCAGGCGGGTTTGGCTTGTTGTACTCTCGAAGACGACAGGTATGTCGACCGTAGAGTAAATTGCCGATGTAGTTCTCGTTCGCCAACATGTAGCTGATGATGCCCGGAGACCAAGGCCGGCCCGTCGGGCACTTCATGCCGGCAGCATTCAGGCGCCGCGCAATCTTGGTCTCACTCCTCTGGTCAACCACGAACTGTCGGAAGATCGAGCGGACAAGTTCAACCTCCTCGGGAGGCCCCGGCCGTAACATAACTCGATCAGTTTGGAGAGATTTTCGTTCACCGTTCTGCATCACGCACCGAGAGCGCCCGTTCGCATCGATCAATTCTCTGCGCAAGCCAATACCGGGGCGTCCGCCCAAGCGGAAACCCATTCGAGCGACATAGCACGCTCCAACGTAAACCTTTTCAGATCGCTCTCGACTCCATTCGGCTGCCATGCCTCGCTTTAGGTTCTTCGCGATGCTCGAAACAAAGGTGCCATCGTTCTTGAACAGCTCTGCACAGTACTCAACACGCACTCCGTTCCGCTTGCACAGGAATTCGTAGTACGCGCTCTCGTCCACGTCCTGAAAGCGCCCCCAGCGACTGACGTCGTAGACGAGGATGCTGCCAAAATCGGCGCGCCCACACTGAACATCGTCAATCAGATCCAACAGCCCCTTCCGGTTTTTGATACGGAGTCCACTTTTGGCGTCGTCACGGTAGGTCCGAACAATCTCCAATTCTGCCCGCTGCGCGTAGGCGCCGATCACGGCCATCTGGTTTGCAATCGAATATTGCTGGTAGTCAGTCGACATTCTGACGTATTGCGCAGCGCGACGCGCCCGCTGTGCTTTTGGCAGCCAGCTCTTTTGCGGAACGAGCGCATTGACCATCATACGGTCTCCAACGCATCGCGCCATGTAATCTAAGTCGGCGTCAGAAGCCCGCAAACTCACGTCTTCACGACAGGCTACCGCCATGGCAGCCCGTACTTCGCCACCCAGGTCAGGATGGCTGCCGCTATAGCCGCGATCAATCCGCTCCAGGGTGACGACCCGCGCGCGGCGCTGATCGAGCGCAGATACAGAACTGCGCCGAGCAACGTGCCGTAGTTCTTTCTGAAATCTCCATTCAACTTGGCAATCTTCGAAAGCTCGGACGACGCACTTGCTTCTTCGGTCATTTTCGCTGGGTCCTATCAAACTGGAGCCAGCGTCTTATGAACCACTGTTTTGCCCGACGGAGCAAATGAAATTTCGGCGATTTCGAAACTGTGATGCTTCGGATAGGGCACGCAAGCAGTCTCTCTTGACCGAGCTAAGGCGTCGGCGCTCCCCGGCGCCGCAACATCTAGCGGCTTGCAACCCGCCGCCTCTCGCGGAATCTATCGGCCATGAGCACCAAGTCGCGAGAGGTCGTCTGGGTGGCCGCAAGACCAACCTTGCGCGGCTGCTACGCGGTCGGCCGGATGGCATRTTCGTCGCGCCCTTCGAGCCAGGCGAGATCGGCMCCGAGCTGTTCGGCGCCGCCTGCCGCCTGGGCCTCGAGGGCCTGGTCTCGAAACGGCGCGACCGRCGCTATAGCGCCGGCCGGTCGAAGGACTGGATCAAGGTCAAGAACCGGACRCACCCGGCGATGGACCGAGAGTTTTGAGGTCATGAAGCACAYGATCACACCGCCGCTGCCACCGGAACAYGTTCARGCAACGCGGGTGTAGCGTTCGAAGCAGCGRTAGGCGTGACGCTGRATTGCCGTCGGGTTTGCCTCTGAAAGCCGACATRACAGAGGCTCAAGCGACCTTCGGCTAAGGGCCACAAGCAGAACTCTTGATTGCATGGTTGTCGAGGAAAACCGGAAGAATTTGTCTGCTCAAGGAGCAGAGAGATAGGTTTGCCGCTTCGGAGCCGTCATTGATAAAGTTGCCTTCCATCACAACCGTTGGCCCCAGCTAGATGCAACAATCGGGAGGCACGAACGAGGTCTTGCGATTCGAACCCCTCGGTGAATTCGTCATAGATCGGCGCAAGCAATTGGAGGGCCTTACGCCTACAGCCATGCGCAATCCAGTGCCTCGCAAGATCCGTGCCGATACGCAGTTGGTAGGTCAAGGCCCCTATCGCTCGCGCTTCGACAAGCGCTTCCTGCAGCAGTTTTTCAGCGCGTTGGGTCTCGCCTGCATGGAGCAGGACCGACGCATGGATCCGCAGCAGCTCCGAACGGCACCAACGCTCACCTTGCTGCTCTTGGTGCGCGATCGCTCGCGCCACGGTTTCGCGCGCCTCATCGATACGCTCCTGTCGTAACAAGGCGCCGGCTAGGACCGCGAGATAGCTGCCGATTCGCATCAAGAAGCGACATTCGATCAGTTCTTCAATCGCGGCTCGAATATCCTCCACAGCCCCATGATCGCCGCGTAAATCGCGAAGGCAGGCGGAGAAGTAGCGCTCCACTGGAACCCAGCGCGAGATTCGCTCACGTTCCAGGTTGCGACGCAGCCGCTCGGTGAAGCTCTCGAGCGCGTCCAGATTGCGCGTTTCGAGCGCGACAGGAAGAGCGGCGAGCCCAAGTGCGTTCGATTGCGACACCCAATGACCACTACGGTCCGCGGCATCGACGGCGTCTCGGGCCAGCCTCGCCGCGTAGTCGGCTTGCCCCTGCATCCATGCAACGAACGGTAGGTTGAAGCGGACGGTGATGAACCGGTAGACCTCGTTCGCATCTTTGCGCGAACGGCCCTCTGCCAGCGAATAGGTTGCCGCAAGACGATCGAGAACCGGGCGGCTCTTGCTCAATTCGCCGGCAAAGGCGCGGGCCCAGGCCAGTGCGCGATCGGCTTCGGACGTTGCCGTCCGGTCGCGGTCCCGGTCGGCGAGCGCGGTGGCCTCCTCGAGATGGGTTATGGCGCGCGCAATCTCGCCAATCTGCAACAGGTAAAAGGCAAAGCCCACCAGCGCACGTTGCTGATACTCGATGTTGCCGGCCCGCCTTGCAAAGGCGATCGCATCGAGCCAGGCAACCTCGTTCTCATTCGACATCTTGCGAGCGTAGAACAGGCTCCATCCAAGGGCGCAGGCGAGCTTTGCCT
>NZ_JBFUES010000549.1:0-5033 GCF_056403875.1 Bradyrhizobium sp. P2_E8 | reverse complement strand
GCCGGATGAAATGGTTGAACTCACTGCCCAGAACACGCTCAACGGACCCGGTTGGCGTGGTTTCAAAGCCTGGCAGCAGGAACACGTTTTCCATCCCGTCCGGCTCCGAGCCCTTGACGCGCTCCGGCTCCTGGGTTCCATGACCTGCGATCGACAGAAAGATGAGGTCGTTGTTCTTGGTCCGCTCCACCAGTGAACTGATCTCGCGCAAGACGCTTGCCCTGTCGGCCTGTGTGTTAGTCAGTACGACGACGTCGCCAACCCCCATGCTCTTCAAGCTGGTCACGATGTCAGTGGCGTCGGCGACCGCGCCCTTCAATTTCCGCACGTGCTGATAGTCATCGATCCCGATCACGAGCGCGCGCACCGCCGCCCCGTCCGGATTGCTGATCGACAATCCTCCTGCCGCATGCGCGTGCGGGGATATCAGCCCGATCAACGCAGCGAGCCCGATGGTGGCGCATAGCCGCTTGATCCCGCAATCAAGTTCCCTGGGCATCCGCATCGTGATCCACCTCGACATCCTTCCTATCCATTCTGTAGCGCCAGCGACACACCGGGTTCAGCGCCTTTTGCTTGCCGTCTTGCGGCCCGCCTGCGGTTCGGCCTCTTGATAGGCGCTCGCTGAGACCGTCGCCTGGTCATCCGCGAACGCCCGAAAGCGGACCGGAACGTAGCCACGCGAAAGCAGGCTCGCCAACGGGTAGACGTTGCGGCAGACGCGGCCGTTGCAGCCACYGGTCGAGGATTCCATCACCTCGGCCTTGCGATCGGGCGTGAACCGCAGGAACAACATCACGTGCGAGCCCGGCTTGTTCAGCGCATCGCCGGGCCTCAGGTCCCAGGGATTTGCCACGGGGGCTGCGATCGCAGGAATAGCGGCAGTCGTGTAGTGGACGGAAAGTCCCCACGCGGCGCTGACGAATGCCGAACAGTCGACGCCAGCAACATCCGGCCGTGGCGCATTGCGAGTGCACACATTGCCAGCCAGCGTTCCGCTCTCGATCCGCTGACGGAAGTTCGCGAGCGATCCGTGGCAGCCCCAGCAATAAGGTACGCCGCGCACCTCCTGGTTCACTTTTCCCTGCAGATACCACGGCCGACGAACACGGCTGAAGCCGCTGCATTGGCTGTCGGGATCGCTGCCGTAGTTGGCCTGCGTCAGCTTCCACTGGATGCCCTCGAACGCAAACGCGGTCTCGATCGCCTGCTGGCGATTGGACGGTCTCACGGCGGCCGACGCGTCAAATTTGACGTCGGATCGCGGTGCCGGCGCGGCTGCCGTTCGCGACGGCCGCACGTCGATAATCGAAGCGTTGGTCAGAGGCCTGAAGCCGACGCCAACCACTTCGATGCCGTCCGGCTTGGTCCGCAGGAAATAGACATCGCCATCGCCCGAAACAGTTACGAACCGCCGGGTCAGCGGCGTATTTTCCAAAGGAAGCTCATAGATTCCTTCGAGACGGCCGTTCGCAGCATAGCGTGCGACGAACGTGGAGGCGTTCTTTCCCGATGGCGGAACGTCCTCAGCAAGCACGTAGAAGCGGTCGCCGTTGTCGATCTCAAGAAACTCCACCGTTCCGAGCTGGTTGCGCACCCGCAGGCTTAGCTGTGCGATCGTCTCGTTGGTGACCATTGTCTGGATCTCGACCCTCACGCTGGCATTGCCCTTGTCCGGAATGATATCGGCGATCACCGAGCCCTTACTTCGAGAAGCCACATATTGCCGGTCGGGCTGCCGCGTCGTCGTGACGATGGCCGCGCGGGTATTCTGGTCGAGCAAGTCGGYCGCGCTGCCGGGCGCCTGCGATCCCATCTGGGCGAAAGCGGAGACGGCGAGCTGATCGTCCGCGCCACGGCTCGAGACCTCCTCAAGCTGGATCACGTCGCCACCGATTCCGCGCGTGGACTGCCCTGGCGCCGCCTTCAGCGTCCGTACGCCGCCGTCCCAAACCATGATGTCGTCGTTGTGGACCACGAGATCGGTCGGCTGGACGTCCTTCGGCATCTTGAGGACGTCAGGATCTGAGCTCGGCTGTTTCGGGTCAAACTGCAGGATGCGACCGTTGACCTGATCGAGCACAAACAGGTTGCCCTGCCCGTCGGCGCTGAGTGCTTGTGGTCCCGCGAGTTCCACGTCCTCGCTGGCCGGAACGATGCCGACCATGGAAGCAGCCAAACCGCTGGCAAAGCTGCGGACGACAGTATCGTCGGCATGCGCCTTGGTTCCGAAAATGCCAGCGCCAACGATGAAGACCCAGATCCAACGATTTGGACGAAGCATGTTCGCCTCAATGTACCCCGAACCGATCGCAGCGTCGGATCGACTAATCCGAGATGCCGTTAATGCGGCGCGTCAATTAGTGGTGAGCAATCTCAATCACGTTCAATTCTATCACTTGACGGTGATAGTCCGAATTTTCTTCAGCTTGCGGTGCAAAACATGGCCCGGAATAGATTTGAGAAAGTGAGCGAAGTTCAGCCCGACGCGATCACGCTGCTCCTGAAACGCGACAATGACGGCGCCTGCGGATCAATCGTGCTGCCGGCCGCCGCGAGCCGGGGACGGCTGACCACCGACCAGATCAGCGCGCAATTGCCGGCTCAGGATGCTTTTCGCGGCGCGATCCGGCTGGCAAACGATGTAAAGCTGGCGCTGGTGGTGTGCGATCCAGACGGGGTCTGGAAGTCCGAGTGGGGCGATCTTTATCAGCCGATCGATTGACCCACATCGGATGGAACCCGCATATGTTGCGACGCCGCATGGAGACTAGCTTGCCGAACGGAGCCTGCATCCGACCGTCGTTCCGGATACGGGCCTTGATGGTCGCGCTGCTGGTTGGGACGGGCTGGCCGGCACGCGCCAACGACTCGGCTGCGGAATTGTCGATCGGCGGGCTCCAGTTCGTACGCACCAATGAAGTGGCCATGGAGAGCGAGAACCTTAGTATCGGGCTCGACAGAATCAGTGTTCGCTACCAATTCGCCAACGTCACTGCCAAGCCGGTCACGCTTACCGTTGCCTTTCCGCTGCCCGACATCGACCTGTCGGAGGCTGAKAACATTGCACTGCCTTCAAATGATCCGATCAACTTCGTCGACTTCGAGACCAGGGTCGACGGCAGCCCGGCGCCGCTGACCGTCGATCAGCGCGCCATGGTTGGCAACAGGGATGTCAGTGCCCTGCTCCGCGAACTCAAGCTGCCCCTGCTGCCGATTGGTGGCCGCGAGATCCGGGTGAGCGACCTGCCCGCGGCGACTCGGACCCGGCTCGTGGACGACGGACTTATGATGCCTGCCGGAATGAGCGACAACGGTCGCCAGCAGTATGCGCCAGGCTGGGTTATCAAGACCTCGGCTGTACGCCAGCAGGTGTTTCCGCCCATGCGCACCGTCACGGTCGAACACCAGTACCGGCCGAGCGTCGGCTCCAGTCCTGACACCATCCTGCGCTCGAGCCTACGCCGCAGCAGCGCATTGGGTCAGCAAGTCGCCCGTTACCGGAAAGAATACTGCGTCCAGGATGCGTTCCTCGCCGAGCTCGACAARCGCGCGGGCAGTAACCAGACCAACAGCGCGAACCTGCAGGAGAGGCGCATATCATACGTGCTCAAGACCGGCGCGAATTGGGCCGGGCCGATCCGGTCGTTCAAGCTGACTATCGACCCAGGCGGCAACGACCGCTTGGTGAGCTTCTGTCCTGGGCGGCTCAAGGCATCGTCTGCTTCCGGAAACACGCTTGAATATACGGCAAACAACTTCAAGCCGGATGCCGACCTGAAAATCCTGGTGATCGGGACATTCTGAGCGTGCCGGTCAATTGGTGAGCAGCACGTAGCGCGCGGCCGCGATGATAGTCACCTTGTTGCGCTGAGCCTCGCTCAGCGCCTGGAGGAAGAACGTATCGGCAGCTATCGGTCGCGGCTGGCGCAATGAGTCCAGAACCTGCGGAACCGCCACGACCAACAGCAATTGCGGACCGCTCGCGCGCGCAGTCGGGAGCGTAAACGAAAGCGCGTCGATGCCCGGCTTCAGAAGATAAGACAGGCTCTGGACTTCGCCGCGATCCGACACCATGAGCAGCTCGACCACGCGGTTGGCAAAGTTCTCAATGGTCCCATTGAGGGCTTCACCACCCTTCAGCTCTGTCGCTGACAGGGTGATACGTGGCATTCGCGCCTGATCGCTCCCGACCTGACTCAAGAATTTGACGGCTGGGCATTGCGCCTGGGTCACTTGCCTGACGCCGATCGAAGCCTCGAAACCCTGCTCACGCCGAAACGCTTTGTCGAAGGTGTCGAATGGGGCAGTCGAGGCACCGAACCCTTCGATGACAGCGGCATTTGGGCTCACGGCAATCGGCAAGACAAAGAAGCAGTCACCGCCAGAGTATTGGGCCACGTATTTGCGGATGCGCTCAGCTCGCCCCGCCCCATCGAGTGCCGGAGACGGCGTCGCCGTCGGCTGCGCGGACAACTTCTCCGGCTCTTGGCGCCCGGGCTGTGGTCCAGCGGGCTCGACCTTCGGCGGCGCCATTGTTCCAGCGAGTTTTGGAGGTGGCGACAAGACCGCGGTGCCTGGCGCTGACCAGACCAGCTTGTAGAAGGCATATCCACCACCGCCGACCAGCAGTAACAGAGCCGCCACGCCCGCCCCCAGCCAGCGGCCGCGCAGACTCCGCGCGGTCGACGGCATCCTGTCCTGCGGCACCGGCGCCGCGCCTTCCGGCCGCCGCAGCGGATCGAAGCCATATAACGGTGCGGCTGGCGTCTGCACCAAACCGGTCGGCTTCCARCTGGCGACCTCTCCCATGGTCGGGCGCAATGCCGGGTCAGGCTGCAGCATCCGCTCCAGCAAAGGCCGGATGCGCATATCCACCGCACCGAGATCGGGCACACGCCGGCGCTTCTCCACCAGTTGAAACTGGCTGCCACCCATGTCGAGCTTCTGTCCGGTCAGCGCGTGAAACAGCACAAGACCGAGGCTGTAGACATCGGATTTCGCAGTCACGTCATTGCCGTACAACCCTACCT
>NZ_JBFUES010000548.1:0-5043 GCF_056403875.1 Bradyrhizobium sp. P2_E8 | reverse complement strand
GTCGCGACCGCCGCGTTGCGGCTTGCCGCGCCCGCCGCGTGAACGTTCGCGGCCGCGCTGCTCGCGCGGACGGTCGGTCGCATCGCCGGCTTCGGCGTGGACTTCGTAGTCGCCCTCGGCGCGCGGAATGCTCTGGCCGATCAGCTTTTCGATCGCGACCATCGACTTCTGGTCGAGCGGCGTGACGATCGAGATCGCCGTACCGCTGCGGCCGGCGCGGCCGGTGCGGCCGACGCGATGGACATAGTCGTCGGGATGGTGAGGGACGTCGAAATTGAAGACGTGGCTGACCTCGGGAATGTCGAGGCCGCGGGCAGCGACGTCGGAGGCAACCAGCAACGGCAGCTCACCCTTGCGGAACTGCTCGAGCGCGGCCATGCGGGCCGGCTGGTCCATGTCGCCGTGCAGCGCACCGACGCTGAAGCCGTGCTTCTGGAGCGATTTGTGAACGATCGCGACTTCGCGCTTGCGATTGCAGAAGATGATCGCGTTCTTGAGATCCTTGGCCTCGCGCAGCRGGCGGCGGAGCAATTCGCGCTTTTCATGCGCCTCGCGCCCGGCCGGGACCTGGGACTGCGTGACGGTGACGGCGGTGGTGGCGGGCTTGGAGACTTCGACCTTCTGCGGGTTGTGCAGGAAGGTCTCGGTGATGCGCCGGATTTCCGGCGGCATGGTCGCGGTGAAGAACAGGGTCTGCCGCGTGAACGGGACGAGCTTGCAGATGCGCTCGATGTCGGGAATGAAGCCCATGTCCAGCATGCGGTCGGCTTCGTCGATGACGAGCAACTCGACGCCGGTGAGCAGGAGGCCGCCGCGCTCGGTGTGGTCGAGCAGGCGGCCCGGGGTTGCGATCAGCACGTCGACGCCGCGCGTCAGCTTGGCATCCTGGTCGCCGAACGAAACGCCGCCGATCAGCAGCGCGACGTTAAGCTTTTGGCCGGCGCCGTAGCGGTCAAAATTCTCTTTGACCTGTGCCGCGAGCTCGCGGGTCGGCTCCAGGATCAGGGTGCGCGGCATGCGCGCCCGGGCTCTGCCCTTTTCGAGGATGGTAAGCATCGGCAGCACGAAGGCCGCGGTCTTGCCGGTGCCGGTCTGGGCGATGCCGAGGACGTCCTTGCGTGCGAGGACGTGGGGGATCGCCTGTTCCTGAATGGGGGTGGGGGTGGTGTAACCGGTGGCCGCCACTGCGGCGAGGACTTTTTCGGATAGTCCGAGATTTGCAAAGGACATTGAGCCTCTGGTCGAAACCGCCGTTCGGAATCGAGGGTAATAAGGCTGGTCGCGTTCCACCCCGAAACGGCGCGCTCTCAAGGAAGCTGGGGGTGCTGACTCACGCGAACAAAGCGCAAGGCTCAAGAATCGCTCTTCGATCTGAGCCGCGTCGCTCCGGAACATAGGCGGGAATCGGCCAAAGTCAATGGAGCAGGCGCGGGAAGACCCTAAAAACCCTGAGGTTTTTGCCCAAATAGCGGGCTTGGTTGGGGTTTTCCGCCTCAGCCATTGGCCGAGCGGTGGGAGCGCCTAATGCCCTTCGGCCCCCCGCGCCCGGAAGTCGCCAGGGGCTATGCCATAGGCGGCGTTGAAGACCCGGTAATAGGTCGCCAGGCTCTCGAAGCCGCAGGAGGTCGCGATGTCGGCGATCAGCCGCTCCGGCGTCTCGCGCAGCAGGTGGCGGCTTCTCTTGAGGCGCTCGTCGGTCACTGTCTGCGAGAAGCTCTTCTCGGCGGCCTCGAACAGCATGTGCAGGTGACGCACGGAAACGCCGAGCAGGTCGGCCACCATCGCTGGCGCCAGATCCGGGTTTTGCAAGTGACGCGCGATCAGGCGCCGCGCCTGCGAGAGACGGGCGGTCCGAAGCGCAGCCTGTCCGAGCCGGCTGCCGGGGCGCACGATGCCGCGCTCGATCAGCGCCAGATGGGCCAGGGCTTGAACTAAGGAGGCCTGAACCAAAGAGCTCGTATCGGCCGCGCCGTCATCGCCAGCGGCGGCCTCGCCGAGATCGGCAAAGCAGGCCGCGAGCAGGGGCGCCAGAGCGGGGTCATTGAAGGTCTTCGGCGCGAGTTCGCGGATGCGCCTGTCCTGCGCCGGGATGTGGCTGACAGGGATCTTCAGGATGCGCAGGTGGAAGCCCCCGGCGCCGAGCGGCGCGGTGCGGTAGGGCAGGTCGGTATGGCCGGTGGCGAAGCTGCCATTGGCGATCGCGAAGTCGTTTCCGYGCATGCCGCCGAACCAGCCGCCGCTGCCGAGCTGCTGGTAGACGCAGATGCTGTCGCCGGGCGCGTAGGCGATGTCGGAGGTGCTGCGCTCGACCGTGTAGTGCGAGGCCTTCAGCTCGACGAGACCGCCGCCGCCGAGCTGGCGCAGCGAGAATTCGCCGAAGAAGTCCGCGCGACGCTCGCGCTCGAGTTCGGCGGTGACGCCGAACAGGCCCTTGGCGCGCACCTCGCGCCAATAGTCGAAGCGGTCATGCGGCTCGACCTCGTCGGTACACCAGCGGTTCACGATAGCCCTCGTCCCCGAACGGAATTGCGCCTGAGAAAAAGCAGATTCCAGCTGCTCTTGCCATAGGCCCACGATGGAACCGGTGGGCTATGCCTGTTGAACCGCCGCTATGGCTGGACCGACTATGACAACAACGGCTGAAGGTCGCCAATGGACTGTACGAGGGGCGCCGGCGGTAAGCCGTCCTGCAACGGGAATTTTTCGATGACGCGTCGGCTTTTCAGAATTCTGGCGACCCTTGGCCTCGCGGCGAGCCTGGGCGGCTTCGCGCTTCCCGCCCACGCCGAGAAGCGCGTCGCGCTCGTCGTCGGCAACAACGACTACAGGAACGTCCCGAAACTGCTCAAGGCGGTCAACGACGCCCGCACCATGGGCGACACGCTGAAGCAGCTCGGCTTCTCGGTGATGGTCGCGGAGAACCAGAGCCGCCAACAATTCTCCGAGACGCTGCTCGCGTTCGACCGGTCGATCGAGCCCGGCGACACCGCGTTCTTCTTCTATGCCGGCCACGGTTTCGAGATCGCGGGCCAGAACTATCTGCTGCCGACCGACGTGCCGGCGGCGACGGAAGGACAGGAAGAGCTGGTACGCGACGCCTCCATCCTGGCGGACCGCATCGTCGAGCGCCTTCAGAACAAGAAGGCGCGGACCTCGATTTTGGTGTTCGATGCCTGCCGCAACAATCCGTTCGAACGCAAGGGGACTCGCGCGGTCGCCGGCGCCGGCGGGCTCGCGCCGATGACGCAGCTGCCCGAAGGCGTATTCTCCGTGTTCTCGGCCGGTCCCCGCCAGACCGCGCTCGATCGTCTCTCCAACGACGACGCCAATCCCAATTCGGTGTTCACGCGCACCTTCGCCAAGGAGCTGCTGCAACCCGGCGAGAACCTCGTGCAGGTGGCGCAGCGTACCCGCCGTCTCGTCAGCGAAATGGCCGACACCGTCAAGCACAGGCAGGTGCCGGTCTATTTCGACCAGATGGTCGACGACGTCTTCCTGAACAGCGTCGCGAAAGACGTGGCTGCGCGCCCGGCCGATCCGCCGCCGCAGCAGCTTGCGGCCCTGCCGCCGGTCTCGGTGCCGCGCGTGCCGAAGGAGGAAACCACCAATGCGCCGATCGCGAGCTTCTCGCGCCACAATGGCGGCTGGAGCGTGGTGTTCTCCTTCGCCGATCCGACGCTCGGCATTTCCTGGCGCATGGCCGGCAATGGCGATTTCCGCGAGACCGGATTCATCGACACGCTCGATCCGCGCACGCGCAAGCGGATGCCGAACCCGTCGATCGAATTGCCGCCGGATGCGCCGGCCGGCACCATCAAGGTTCGCTATGTCGATCAGTCCGGCGACATGCAGGGCCCGTTCCCGATCAGGTTCGATCCGGAGGCTGCGCTGATCCGCGACCAGCGCAAGATCCTGGACATGACTGCGACGAGCTGGCTGTCATTCCGCGAGTTCAACGGGCTGCTCGTCTACTACACGCACCTCGTGTCCTACCGCTGCGCCATCCGCGAGGTGCGCATCGGCATCGACACCGCGGTACCGAACCAGGTGCTGAAGATGCCGGGGTGCGACATGCGCGACCCCAGCGCGATCACCGCCGGCATGCCGCTCTACATGAAGYTCGCTCCGGCCACGCAGTTCGTCTCGGTGGAGCTGACCTATCGCGACGGCAGCGTGTCGGAGATCAAGAGTTTTCGCGCGGCGAACCGCAGCAACAACTGAGGTGTCGAGCGGGCGGCGCCGCTACGCGCGGCGCTTCCTGATAAGGCGCTTGAAGGACTCGACGGCTTCGATCAAGGGCGGAGCCAGCGAGAAGAGCGCGCCCATCGCGATCGAGATGATGACGTGGCGAAGCAGGAGCTTCTCCTGCTCCTCGAACGGATAGCCGTTCTGGTCGATCGGCACCGGCGCAAGCGCGCCGGTTGGCCGCGGATGCGACTTCCGTGGCGGGATCATGATCACGACGAAAAGCACGTTGATCAGGATCCAGACGCCGAGCAGTATGAGGATCGTCCGCACTGCAATTTCCTGAAAGAAATCGAAATTCGCTGCGACGCTAACGGGCATTCACAGCTGCGGCAAATTAAACCTGCTTGCTGCACCGCACAGAAAACTTAAGTCGTAAACGGGGATTCTGCCGTGGAACCAGATTCATCGCACCCACCGCAGGGTTCCTCCGTGAAAGTCCGGTGTTGCATCGTCGGCGGCGGACCTGCCGGCATGATGCTCGGCTATCTCCTGGGGCGCGCCGGCATCGACGTCGTGGTGCTGGAGAAGCATGCGGACTTCTTTCGCGACTTTCGCGGCGACACCGTGCATCCCTCGACGCTCCAGGTGATGGACGAGCTCGGCCTGATCGACGGCTTCCTGAAGCTGCCGCATCAGCGCTTGCAGAAGATGGACGGCCTGTTCGGCGGTACGCCGGTGCGGATCGCCGATCTGAGCCGGCTGCACACGAAGTACCCGTTCATCGCCTTCATGCCGCAATGGGATTTCCTGAACTTCCTGCGCGAGGCCGGCAAGCGCTTCGCCTCGCTCAAGGTG
>NZ_JBFUES010000547.1:0-5045 GCF_056403875.1 Bradyrhizobium sp. P2_E8 | reverse complement strand
CTCGTCGACCTCTACTTCGTTTCGAGCCTGGGCGAGGCCGCGATCGCGGGCGTCGCCGCGGCCGGCAACGCCGGCTTTCTCGTCAATGCCTTGATGCAGGTGCTCGGCGTCGGCACGGTTGCGTTGATGGCGCATGCGGTGGGCCGCAAGGATCGTGGCGATGCCAATCTGGTGTTCAACCAGTCGGTCGTCCTGTCGGTGCTGTTCGGGCTGCTGACACTGGTTGCGGGTTTCGCGCTGTCGCGTCCCTATATGCGCGCGGTCGCGGCCGACAAGGCAACGGTCGAAGCCGGCACCGTCTATCTGCTCTGGTTCATGCCGGCGCTGGCGCTGCAATTCGCGACGCAAGTGATGGCATCCGCATTGCGGGCGACCGGCATCGTGCGGCCGAGCATGCTGGTGCAGGCGCTCGCGGTGGGCATCAACATTGCGCTGGCGCCGGTCCTGATCTCGGGCTGGGGCACCGGGCATCCGCTCGGTGTCGCCGGGGCAGGCCTCGCAAGCTCGATCGCAGTCTTCGTCGGCGTGCTCATGCTGCTCGCGTATTTCTTGAAACTGGAGCGCTACGTCGCCTTTCATCCTGCGCAATGGCGGCCGCAGCTTCGGCAGTGGAAGAGAATCCTCAATGTTGGCCTGCCGGCCGGCGGCGAATTCGCGATGGTCTTCATCATCATGGCGGTGGGCTATTATGTGCTGAGCGTTTTCGGACCGGCGGCGCAGGCCGGATTTGGTATCGGCACGCGTCTGCTCGRCCTGATCCAGATGCCTGCGCTCGCCATTGCGCTGGCGGCGGGGCCCATCGCCGGCCAGAACTTCGGCGCCGGCAATGGCGCGCGCGTGCGGGAGACCTTTGTCAAGGCGGCGCTTGTCGCGACCGCCGTGATGATTGTCTTCCTGATCCTCGCGCAACTCGCGCCAGGTCTGTTGCTTGCCGGCTTCTCGAGTGATCGGGAAACGATGGCGGTCGCGTCGCTCTTCCTGCGCATCGTCTCGTTCAACATGGTGGCGCAGGGGCTGATCTTCACCACCTCCAGCATGTTCCAGGGGCTCGGCAACACCAAGCCCGTGCTGGTGACCTCGGCAATGCGGGTCCTCACCTATTCCCTACCGTCGATCTGGCTCTCGACGTGGCCGGGCTTTCGGATGGAGCACGTCTGGTATTTGTCGATCGCGACAACGACGCTTCAGGCCGCGTTGAGCGTGTGGTTGCTACACCGCGAATTCGGCAAGCGCCTGACTCCGCTTCGACACGCCGGGGTTCCGGAGCACGTGGAGGCTGAGCCTGAAGCGCCTCCTGCGCGCTTGCCGGCATAGCGACAGCCTGGTCCTGCCGCGACAAGGACGCATGTTCGTTGGCGCGCGCGTCAATGCGCGCCAAAGCTGTTCCAGACGAGGCCGAGCCCCGACAGGAACAGCAGACCGAGCACGACATCGCCAAAGTGCTTGTCGCTCAGCGCGTGATAGACGCGTGCGCCGGCCCATGCGCCGATCAACGTGCCGGGAAACGCGACCAGCGCGAGCCAGACCACCTTGAACGCGACGAGGCCCGATGCCGTCTGCAACACCAGCGCGGTCGCGAGCACGGTGAAATTGAAGAGCTGGAAGATGCCGCGCCGCTCGTGCTTGTTCCAGCCGCGAATGTTGGCCCACAGGATCGGCAGCGGTCCGGACAGTCCCGCAAGTCCGCCCAGAATGCCGCCGGCAAAACCGATCGCGCCGTCGGCGATCCGGCCGCCGAAGGTGATGGCGAGCGGCCTCTTGTTCAGATAGAGCGCGCTCGAGAAGACCAGCAGCAGCACGCCGATGCTCAGCTTGAACACCTTTGGATCGGCCGAGGCGACCATCATGGTCCCCAGCGGCACCCCGATCAGCCCGCCGATCAGGAACGGCCAGACCAGCGAGAGATCAAAACTCTTCCACATCGACGGCAGCGTCGAGGTCTGCGCGATCACCGAGCAGATCAGCACCAGGGGCACCGCGAGCGAGGGCGGCAGCACGTAGAGCCAGATGCCGAGCGCCATCAGCGCCGTGCCGAACCCGGCCAGGCCCGAGACGAAGCCGCCGGCCAGTGCGCCGAGCGGCAGCAGCGCGTAAGCGTAGGTTTCCAACGGATTGTCCTTGTCGCCACCGGCGATCCCGAACTGTTGATCGCCACCGCCCGCATAGCACGGCTGCGGCCGTGCAGGTCAATCCATCCTGCACGCAGGCGTGGTCTGCGGCGTCGGGCTTTTCCGGATCATGCTCTAGACGATCTGCCTGATGTCGGCGGGCTTGTGCAGCGCGCCGACGAGGATACGCAGTGCTTCGGTCAATTCCGCCCTGTTGCGTGCGGCGCCCAGCGAGACGCGGGCCGCATGCGGCGGCGTCCCGTCGATGGTGAAGGCATCGCCGGCCACGACAGCGAGTCCATTCCGCAGCAGATGCGCCGCGACGTCGGGGCGGCCCTCCGGCAGACGCAGCCACAGATGATGGGCGGCGGGCTTGGCCAGGAATTGAAAGCCTTTCAGTGCGCGCTGCGCGAGTTGCTGGCGGCCCACCGCCTCGTTGCGAATGGCGGTGATGATGCGATCGGCGATGCCGGTTTCGAGCCAATGCGTCACCAGCGCAACCATCAGCGGCGCCGGCATCTGCACGGTGGCCTGCAAATAGGAACGCATCTCCTGTTGCGCGGCGTTGCCGGGAGCCACGAGAAAGGCGACACGCAGTGCCGGTGCGATGCATTTTGACAGCGTGGTGGCCAGATACGTCCGCTCCGGAATGAGGTTGGCGATCGGAGCTGCCGAGCGGTCGAGCAGCCCGTAGGCGTCGTCCTCGATCAGCGTGGTGTCGGCATCGCGGATGATCCTTGCGATGGCGCCGCGCCGCTCGGCGGAAAGTGTCGCCGTGGTCGGATTGTGCAGCGTCGGGATGAGGTAGACGGCCTTCGGTCTGTGCGCGCGACAGGCCTTTGCGAGCGCATCGGGCAGGATGCCGCCGTCATCCATGGCGACGCCGACGAGCTTGATGCCGAGCCGTGCCGCGGCGGCCTTGATGCCGGGGAAGGTGAGCGCTTCCGTGAGCACGACGTCGCCGGGCCGCGCGAGATGGGCGAGCAGGTTGAACAGGATGGTTTGCGTGCCGGGAAAGATCACGAGCCGGTCGGCGTGCGCGTGCGGAACGCGCGCGCGCATCCACCGCGCCGCGACCTCGCGCTCATGCGCGCTGCCGCCGGGCGGCTGGTAGTTCAGGAATGCGGTCAACCCCGATTGCGCGCGGATGGCTTCCATCCCGGCGATGATGCGCTCGTCGAGCTGCGCTTCCAGCGGATGCGGTGGCACGTTCATCGAGAGATCGATCGCAACGGGATGCGGCAAGTCGACCGCGCGGCGCGCGCTGGTCTCCGACACGAACGAGCCCTGTCCGACGCGGGCCTCCAGAATCCCGCGGCGCCGCGCCTCGGTGTAGGCGCGCGTCACCGTGGTGAGGTCGATGTCGAGCGCTTTGGCGAGTGCGCGCTGCGTCGGCAGCTGCTGGCCACGCACCAGCCGGCCGGCTGCGATGTCGGCCTCCATGGCATCGACGATGCGCTGGTAGCGCGGCCCGCTCAGCTCCGAGATTGTAGGGGTCCAATCCATGCAATGTAGGCCTATATCCTTTGAATGTATGGATACAGGATATTATTGTATGGATCGGTGAAAAGGAAGAGGTGCTGTCATGGCAACCGGTTCAGTCTCTCTCACGAAGGCGATGTGGCGCGGTTTCTTGGGCAAGTGCCCGAACTGCGGCGAAGGACATATGTTCGGTCGTTTCCTGAAGGTCGCGGACAGCTGCGACCATTGCGGCGAGGAGCTGTTCCATCAGCGCGCCGATGACTTCCCGGCCTATCTGGTGATGGTCGTGGTCGGCCATCTCGTGGTGCCGGCGATCCTCGCGGTCGAGACCGCCTATGCCCCGCCGGTCTGGCTGCAACTGGCGGTGTGGCTGCCGGTGACGCTGTTCGCGTCGCTTGCGTTGTTGCAACCGACCAAAGGCGCCATCGTCGGCCTGCAATGGCAGATCGGCATGCATGGCTTTGAGGCTGGCAAGTTGCGGCGCGAGGCCGGTGCGCTCGTCCTCGCAAAAGTGAATACGCGCGCGGCGTGAGCGGGTAGCGTTTACATCGCGCGCGCGGCCGCTACACTCCATCGTACAAACAAGAACGATGGAAACGCCGATGACCGCACGCGCGAAGACCTTCCTGCTCTGTCACGGCGCGTGGTCCGGCGGATGGGCCTGGAAGAAGATGCATCCGCTGATGGCGCAGGCCGRCCACCGCCTGGTCGCGCCGACCTACACCGGGCTCGGCGAGCGCTCGCATCTGGCCAATCCCGCAATTGATCTCGAGACGCACATCCAGGACATCCTCAACGTCATCGCCTTCGAGGACCTCCGCGATATCGTGCTGCTCGGCCACAGCTATGGCGGCATGGTCGCGACCGGCGTTGCCGACCGCGCGCGCGAGCGTGTGACGCAGCTGATCTATCTCGACGCCTTCGTGCCGCGTGACGGCCAGTCGCTGTTCGATCTCAACGAGAGCGGGCGCGAGCCGATGCGCAAGGCGGCGGCCGCCGCCGACGGCTACCGTATCCCGCCGAACCCGCCGCCATCGGATACGCCGCAAGCCGATCTCGACTGGCTCAACGCGCGCCGGGTTGCCATGCCGGTCAAATGTTTCGAGACCAAGTTGAAACTTGGGCACGGCGAACCTGCAATGCCGCGCAGCTACATATACTGCACGCGCACTCCGCCGGGCGATGTGTTCGGGCAATTCGCGAAGCGCACGAAGAGCGAGGAGGGCTGGCGCTATTTCGAGCTCGACGCGAGCCATGCGCCGAATGTCACGGGGCCGGAGGCGCTGATGGGTGCGTTGAACGAGATCGTCGCCTGACCCACAGCCGTCATTCCGGGGCTCGCGAAGCGAGAACCCGGAATCCATTCCTCCACCAACTCTGCGGCTCGATGGATTCCGGGTTCGTGCTGCGCACGCCCCGGAATGACAGCAGCAAAAATGGTGAGGGGTCCGATGC
>NZ_JBFUES010000546.1:0-5062 GCF_056403875.1 Bradyrhizobium sp. P2_E8 | reverse complement strand
GGCTCGGCCAGCACGATCAGGCCGAGCGTTGCCGGCAGCGCGAGCCCGATCGCAAGTTCCAGCGCGCGCGATTCCGCATGCGCCACCGCCTCGCGGTCGCCGCCGCTGACGGCGCGTGTGAGCTCCGGCACCAGCACGGTACCCATGGCGACGCCGACGATGCCGAGCGGCAGCTCGATCAGGCGGTTGGCGAAATAGAGCCAGGAGACGGCAGAGGGCGTCGCCGAAGCGACGATCGCGCCGGCCACCATCAGCCATTGCGGGCCCGAGCTTGCGATCATGCCGGGGATGGCCTTGGCGAAGAAGCCGCGCATCTCCTTGTCGAAATTGGCGCGCAACGGCGTGGCGAGGCGGCCGCTTCGCTGCGACAGCAGCATGGCGAGTTGCAGTAGCCCGGCGATGCCGACGGTCGCCGCCAGCATCCACGCGGCGAAGGTCGCATCGGCATGCCAGATCAGCAGCACCGCAATCGCAGCGATCAGGGCGATGTTGAACAGCAGCGGCGAGAACGCCGTGAGGGCAAAACGTCCTTGCGCATTGAGCAGCCCCATCAGCACCGTGACGGGGCCGGCGAAAGCGAGATAGGGCAGCATCAGCCGCGCGTTCTGGACGGCGAGATCGAGGGTGCTGCTCCCGAGAAATCCCGGCGCGATCACCGTGATGATCAGCGGCATCAACAGCGCAATGACGACCGAGATCGCGATCAGGGCCGCGCTGACCGTGCCGAGCACGCGTCCGGCGAAGGCAGATGCAGCCGCCTCGCCATCGCGGTCACGGACGCGCAGCCATGCCGGGACCAGTGCCGCGTTCAGTGCCCCTTCGCTGAGCAGCCGCCGCACCACGTTGACGAGCTGGAAGGCCGCCAGAAACGCATCCGCCACCGCGCCGGTGCCGAGCAGCGCCGCGATCAGGGAATCGCGGGCGAAGCCCAGCAACCGCGAKGCCAGTGTTCCCGTCGAGACGGTCAGGAAGGAGCGGATCATTGCGCGTGCATAATACCGTGGCTTGCCCGCGAAGGCCGGGTCGTGATAGGCCGCGGGCCAGATTTCAGGCCGACAGGAAGCGGATTTTCCCGGCAATCGCAATCCGGCAACAGGATCAAGGTGAATGGCTGACGTGAAATATGACGTTCTCGGGATTGGCAACGCGCTGTTCGACGTCCTGGTCAGGACCGACGAGGCTTTTCTAGCCAAGCACGGCATGACCAAGGGCAGCATGTCCCTGATCGACGAGGCGCGGGCCGCCGCCATCTACCAGGACATGGGCCCGGCGACGGAAGTCTCGGGGGGCTCGGCCGCCAACACCATCGTCGGCATCGGCAGCCTCGGTGCGCGTGCCGCCTATGTCGGCAAGGTCAAGGACGACCAGATCGGCAAGCTCTACGTCCACGACATCCGCGCCGCCGGCGTCGCCTTCAACACGCCCGCCGCGAAGGACGGCCCCGCCACCGGCTGCTCCTACATCCTGGTCACGGGCGATGGCGAGCGCACCATGAACACCTATCTCGGCGCGGCGCAGGATTTGTCGCCCGCCGACATCGACCCGGCCGAGATCGCGAGCGCCGGGATCGTCTATCTCGAGGGCTATCTCTGGGACCCCAAGAACGCCAAGGAAGCCTTCGTCAAGGCAGCCAAGATCGCCCATGACGCCAGGCGCAAGGTGGCGCTGACGCTGTCGGATTCCTTCTGCGTCGATCGTTACCGCGACGAGTTCCTGTCCTTGATGCGCAACGGCACCGTCGACATCGTGTTTGCCAACGAATCCGAGCTGCATTCTCTCTACGCGACCTCGGACTTCGACGCGGCGCTGAAGCAGCTGCGCAACGACGTCAATCTCGGCGTAGTCACCCGCAGCGAGAAGGGCTGCATGGTGGTGACACCGACCGAGGCCGTCGCAGCTCCGGCCTCGCCGATCGCGAAGCTGGTGGATACCACCGGCGCCGGCGATCTGTTCGCGGCGGGCTTCCTGTACGGTCTTTCGCGCAACCTCGCGCACAAGCAGTGCGGCGAGCTCGGCGCGCTCGCGGCTGCCGAAGTGATCCAGCACATCGGCGCGCGGCCGCAGGTGTCGCTGAAGGAGCTGGCGCAGCAGCGCGGGCTGACGGTTTAAGGCTCGCCTCTCTCCCCGTCATTGCGAGAGGCACGCTCGTGCCTCATCCTCCGCTGTCATCGCCCGGCTTGACCGGGCGATCCAGTACTCCGAGACGTCAGCGGTTCATCGAAAAGCTGCGGCGTACTGTCATCCCCCGCTTTCGCAGGGAATGACAGTTGTCGCGTGGTGAGAACAGCGTCCCTCACGCCGCCTTCTGCCCGCTCCCCGCATCGAGCCCGGCATAGACCCCGCGCTCGAATCCCGTGAAGGCCTCGATGCACTTGGCGTCGACGAACGGCAACACCTGCATCAGGATCACGCCGGAAACATCGCGCGCCGGATCGATCCAGAAATAGGTGTTGGCGAGACCAGCCCAGGCGAGGCTGCCGGCACTGCGGCCCTCCGGCGTTTTGGCGGTATTGATCAGGAAGGACAGCCCCCACTTCTTCACGATGTCAGGGAAGAGATCGACATCGTTGGTGTACATGGGCGCAACCGTCGTCATCTTGCCAATGGTGAGATCGCCGATGTGGTTCTGGCCCATCGTCGCGACCGTCTCGGGCTTCAGCACCTGGCTGCCGTTGCCGCGGCCCTTGTTGAGGATCATCTGGGTGAACTTGATGTAGTCGCCGGCAGTGCCGTAAAGGCCGCCACCACCCATGCAAAATTCCGGATTCTGCTCGATCTCGAACGGGATCGGCGTCAGCGATCCATCCTCGCCGCGAGCATGGGTGGCGACTAGCCGCTGGCGCATGTTGTCGGTGATCTTGAAGCCGGTGTCGCTCATGCCGAGCGGGGTGAAGAGATTGTCGCGCAGATAGGCATCGAGCCGCTTGCCGCTCACGGCTTCCACCGCCTTGCCGACGAAGTCGATGTTGATGCCATATTCCCAGCGCGTACCGGGATCAGACATGATCGGCGTCTTCAGCGCGATGTCCTGGCAGGAGAAGATGTTCGGAGTTCCGGTCTTCTCCAAGTAGACCGCGAGATCGCCGTTCCACACATTGTAGGCAAAGCCGGCGGTATGGGTCATGAGCTGGCGCAGCGTGATCGCGCCCTTGGCCGGCCGCAGCTTCGGCTCGCCCTTGGCGTCAAAGCCTTCGAGGACCTGCGGCTTGGCGAGGTCGGGTAACACGTCACCGATCGGCGCGTCCAGCGACAGCTTGCCTTGCTCGACCAGTTGCATCGCGCCCGCCGATGTCACCGCCTTCGTCATCGAGGCGATCCAGAACACGCTGTCCGTTGTCATCGCGTCGGGCTTGGACAGATCGCGGTTGCCGAACGCGCTTTGATACAGCACGTCGTTACTGCTGGCGGCGATGGCGACGACACCGGGAATTTCCTTGGCGTCGCTCGTCTTACGCAGAATCTCGTCGATCTGGGCTTGGCTTCGCATACGCATTTCCTCCGGTTTGATTATTGTTGGAAGTGATCGATTGTCCTCCTGCGTGCCCCGCGCGGCAAGCGCGTCCCGATGCCTCCGCCGGTCGCGATGTCGTGACTTGACGGCCCGCGCCTCGCGCAGGACGACAAGGCGGCTCAACTGCAACACTCCGTCACAATCTGCGGTGGATGGCCGCAACGAACCGTGACCGTGGATGGGCTCTGGCGATATGTTTCGCGTGTTTGAAGCACCCGAAACATTTTGTGCGTTGCGGCGTTTGGCAACGGGCCCAATCAGCCGTGGACGTTAGGACTTGATACAAATTTTGGCGGCCGGCACCGGCCGCGAGGGGGACCTCTGATGATTTCAACCTGGAGCGAATGGAAGCGCTATCCCCGTCCCGGACGGGGCGACAATCTCGAGGCGCCGATCTCGCCCGGCATTTACGAGGTCCGCATCGCCGGCAGCGGCGCGCTCTACTCCTTCGGTGCGGTCGACAATCTGGCGCAGGCGCTGGCGCTGCTGCCGGTCGGCTCGAAGTCGTGGTTTGGCCGCCGCGACACCTCGGGCGTTCCCGACCTCGAATACCGGACCTGCGCGACCTCCTCGAAGTCCGACGCCAAGGCCGCCGCCGAGCGCATGATCGGCCGGCGCGAGACCTATATGAGCGGCGCGGCCTAAACGACGACGAGACTGGGTTGACCTGCTGCAGCGGTCGCGATGCCCCACCTCTCCTCGCCGGGGAGAGGTAAGGGATCGCCGCTGCGAGTTTAGCTCTCACCTGATGTGCGTTGCGGGGCGGTGCATTGTGCGCCGTCTGTCCCTATATTCCGGGCCGATCCGAACGCGCCCTGAGGAGTAACGCCATGACCCCGAYCGCCGCCGCACGCGCCCAGCACGCCACCGCCACTCTGCGCGACCGGTTGAAGGACCCCTCGCTGCTGAAGGAAGCTTGCTACATCGACGGCGCCTGGGTCGGCACGCCGGTCTTTGCCGTCAACAATCCTGCGACCGGCGTCGAGCTCGCCAAAGTCCCGCAGCTTGGCGCGGACGAGACCACCAAGGCGGTCGAAGCCGCCGAGCGCGCCTTTCCCGCCTGGGCCAAGCTCACCGCCAAGCAGCGCTCCAACATTTTGCGCAAATGGTTCGATCTGATCGTCGCCAACCGCGAGGATCTCGCGCTGATCCTCACCTCCGAGCAGGGCAAGCCGCTCTCCGAGGCGCTCGGCGAGGTCGACATCGGCGCGGCCTATATCGAGTTCTTCGCCGAGGAAGCCCGCCGCGTCTATGGCGAAACCATTCCGACACAGCGCCCTGATGCGCGCCTGCTCGCGATCAAGCAGCCGATCGGCGTCTGCGGCGCGATCACGCCGTGGAATTTCCCGAACTCGATGATCACGCGCAAGGTCTCGCCGGCGCTTGCGGCCGGCTGCACCGTAGTGCTGAAGCCCGCCAACGAGACGCCGCTGTCGGCGCTGGCGCTGGCCGTGCTCGCCGAGAAGGCCGGCATCCCTAAGGGCGTGCTCAACATCATCACCGGCGATGCGCCGCCGATCGGCAAGGTGCTGTGCGAGCATCCTGCGGTCC
>NZ_JBFUES010000545.1:0-5666 GCF_056403875.1 Bradyrhizobium sp. P2_E8 | reverse complement strand
CAGCGCGTGTGTGGAGGTCGCTAGGCCTTCGCCGCCAGCCACGCCAAAATCATCTCCACGATCTGCGTCCGGCTCTTCGCAAGCACCCTGGGCTCGCTGAGGTCGCGGTCGAACAGGGCGCCGAAGGTGTGGCGGTTGGCGACGCGGAAGAAGCAGTAGGAGCTGATGGCCAGGTGCAGGTCGATGGCGTCGACGTCGTCGCGGAAGACGCCCTCAGTGCGGCCGCGCCTGAGGATGCCGTCGAGCGTCGCGATCACGCTGGCGTTGAGCTGGCGCAGTTGCAGGTTCTGCTTCAGGTGCTTGCCGTGATGGATGTTCTCGATTGAGACGAGGCGGATGAAGTTCGGATTGCGCTCGTCATGGTCGAAGGTCGCCTCGATCAGCCGGCGCAATCCCTCGCGCGCCTCGCAGCTTTCGATGTCGAGCTGATCCTCGAGCGCGCGGATGCTGCGATAGGCCTCCTCCAGAACCGCGAGGTAGAGCTGCTCCTTGCCGCCGAAATAGTAATAGATCATCCGCTTCGACGTGCGCGTTCGCGCCGCGATCGCATCGACGCGGGCGCCGGAATAGCCCTCCGAGGCGAATTCGGCCATCGCCACTTCGAGGATGTCGCGCTTGGTGCGCTCGGGGTCGTTGGTGCGCTTCGATGGGGGCGGCATGCGCTCGAGCATCACGGTTTCTCCCGCCAGTTTCCACGGAAACCGGGAGCGCGGCAACCCGAACGACGAAGCCGTCAGAACTGCACTTCGCCGGGAATGTCGTCCGCGCCGAGACCGACGGCTTCGAAACCCTTCAACATCCATTCGCGGGTCTGGCCCAGCGAGCGGTTGTAGTCGGCCCAGGCGCTGAGGAAGTCCTTGTAGCGCCGGTCGCTTTCGGCGCGGATGCCCATGTTGGTCGGCAGCGTGAGCAGCGGACGTGGCACCGCGAGCTCACCGAGCGTCGGGTTCTTCTTCAAGGTCGCGACCGAAAGCACCGCCAGCGAAATGTTGCAGTCCGCGCGTCCGGTGGCGACCGCGAGGATCGCCTCGTTGCGCTCCTTGAAGCCGAGGATCGTCGCCTTCGGGCAATAGCGGCGCGCGATCGTCTCGTGGGTCGAGCCGATGTCGACGGCGATCTTGACCTCGGGCTTGTTCAGCTCCGCCCAGGTTTGCGGCTTGGCAAAACCCTTCTTGGTGATGACGGTGAAGGAGTGCACCAGGATGGGGGTGGAAAAGTCGATGACCAGTGAGCGCTCCGGTGTCGGGTTCACGGCGAAGGCAAGGTCGATCTTCTCGGCCTGGAGATCCAGGATCTGGTTGCCCCAAGTCGATTCCAGCGTCTCGACCTTGGCACCGAGCTTGCCGGCGATGTCGTTCGCCATGTCGATGCAGGCGCCCGACCATTGATTGGTTGTGAGGTCCTTGTGGAAGTAGGGATCCTGGCCGGCGATCACGGCGATCCGCAGCACACCGCTCTTCTTGATCCGTTCGAGCGTCGAGCCCGGCGCGGTGTCGGCTTTGGCCGAACCGGTTGCGGCGATCGCGGCTCCGGCGAGGGCGACAGTGGTGAGTGCATCCCTGCGATTCATGGCAGTTCTCCTGGGCAGTCGCTTTTGGACATTCGAACCCGGCGTCTGGACTATTTCTGTATTCAGACTAAAATGCAATACGGTATTTTAAATTGGACAGGAAAGACAGGCCCGTGCGCGCTCTCTTCGTCGATGCCAATGACACCCTTGCCGCGGTCACCGAGAAACTGCTGCGCGCGGACAGCCTTCCGGTCGGCATCAATCGCAACCCCGCAATCACTCCGGGCGACCTGCCAGGCCTTCTTGACGGCGTGGAGATCATGATCGTCGACCATACCGCGGTGCCGACGGCGATTGCCGCGAAATGTCCTGCCTTGAAGCACGTCGTCTTCCTCGGCACCGGCGCGCGCAGCTACATGAATCCGGAAGAGCTTGGCCAGCGCGGCATCTCCGTTCACACCATCAAGGGCTATGGCGACACGGCCGTCGCCGAATGCGCGATCGCCCTGATGTGGGCCTCGGCAAAGAGCTTCGGAGAGATGGATCGCGGCATGCGTGAGGGCAATTGGCTGCGCCGCGACGCGCTGCAGCTCACCGGCAAGACGCTCGGCCTGATCGGCTTCGGCGGCATCGCGGCGGAAGCCGCGCGCATGGCGCTCGGCTGCGGCATGAAGGTGATTGCCTGGAACAGATCGCCGAAGACGCACGCCGGCGTCGAATTCGTCTCCCTGGAGAAGCTTCTCGCGGACAGCCACGTCGTCTCGCTGCATCTGCTCCTCAACGACGAGACCAAGGGGTTTCTGTCGCGCGAGCGCATCGCGCAGATGCGTCCCGGCGCCCTCCTGATCAACACGGCGCGCGGCGCCGTGGTCGACGAGGATGCGATGTGTGATGCGCTGCGCTCCGGCCACATCGCCCATGCCGGCCTCGACGTCTTCACCGTCGAGCCGCTGCCCCCGGGCCATCCGCTGACAAAACTGCCGAACGTGACGCTGTCGGCGCATTCGGCGTTCCGCACGCCGGWGGCGAGCGACAACCTGATCGGCGCGGCGCTCGATCACTGCCGCCGCATCATGGCGAATGGGCGGTAGTGCAAACGGCAGGGGCGGGCATGACGCCTGCGCAGGGAGCTGGAAGCCTTTCGATCTTGCACCTCCTGTTGGCCTGTCCTACGCCACCTCCGAACGAAATTTTCGCGACGCGCTCGAGCGCATCGCCAAAGCCTGCAGGGAGCCGTCATGACCATTCGTAACACCCGCACCGGGGGCCAGATCCTGATCGATCAGCTCGTCGCCCAGGGCGTCGAGCGCGTCACCTGTGTGCCGGGCGAGAGCTATCTGGCGGCGCTCGACGCGCTGCATGACAGCCCGATCGACGTCATGATCTGCCGCGCCGAAGGCGGCGCCGCGATGATGGCAGAGGCCTATGGCAAGCTCACGGGCCGGCCGGGCGTCTGCTTCGTCACCCGCGGCCCCGGCGCGACCAATGCCAGCCATGGCGTCCACATCGCGATGCAGGATTCGACGCCGATGATCCTGTTCGTCGGCCAGGTCGACACCGGCATGCGCGAGCGCGAGGCGTTCCAGGAGCTCGACTACAAGGCGGTGTTCGGCACCATGACGAAATGGGCGGTCGAGATCGATCGCCCCGACCGCATTCCGGAGCTGGTCGCGCGCGCCTTCCGCGTCGCCATGCAGGGCCGTCCGGGTCCCGTGGTGATCTCGCTGCCGGAGAACATGCTGACCGAGACCGCCGCCGTCGCCGATGCCATGCGAATCGAGCCGGCGGTAAGCTGGCCCGCGCCATCGGATATCGAGCGCGTCGGCGCCATGCTCGCGAGTGCCAAGGCGCCGCTCGTCATTCTCGGCGGCTCGCGCTGGACCGATGAGGCGACCAGGAGCATCGCGCGCTTTGCCGAGCGGTTCGACCTGCCGGTGGCGACCTCGTTCCGCCGGGCCTCGCTGATCGACGCCGACCATTCGCATTACGCCGGCGATCTCGGCATCGGGCCGAGCCCGGGCCTGAAGGCACGCATCGATGGCGCCGATGTCGTTCTGCTGATCGGCGGCCGCATGTCGGAGATGCCGTCCTCGTCCTACACGCTGCTCGACATTCCCACCCCGCAGCAGAAGCTGATCCACGTGCATCCGGGCTCCGAGGAGCTCGGCCGCGTCTATCAGCCGGCGCTGGCGATCCAGGCGACGCCCGCCGCGTTCGCCGCGGCCGTCGAGACGCTGAAGCCCTCCGGCGCGGTTGCCTGGAAGGGCGAGGCCGCCAAGGCGCATGCCGATTACCTCGCCTGGACCGAGAAGGCACGCGAACTGCCGGGCACGTTCCAGTACGGCCAGGTCATGACCTGGCTGCGCGAGCGGCTGCCGAAGGACGCGATCGTCTGCAACGGCGCCGGCAATTATGCCGGCTGGATCCATCGCCACCATCGCTTCCACAGCTTTGCGTCCCAGCTCGCCCCGACCYCGGGCTCTATGGGGTACGGCGTGCCGGCGGCTGTGCTCGCAAAACGGCAATATCCGGATCGCACCGTCGTCGCTTTTGCCGGCGACGGCTGCTTCCTGATGAACGGCCAGGAATTCGCGACCGCCGTGCAGTACGACGCGCCGCTCGTCGTCATCGTCGTCGACAATTCGCAATACGGTACCATCCGCATGCACCAGGAGCGCGACTATCCCGGCCGCGTCGTCGGCACCCAGCTCAAGAACCCGGACTTTGCGATGTACGCCAAGGCGTTCGGCGGCCATGGCGAACGTGTCGAGCGCACCGAGGAGTTTGCGCCGGCATTCGAGCGCGCACTCGCGTCGGGCAAGCCGTCGATCCTCCATTGCATCATCGATCCGCGCGCAATCTCGGTCGGCAAGGATTTTGTGCCGTCGGTGAAGGCGTAAGCGATGCCCGAAGGCCGCCACGTCGTCATCATCGGAGCCGGCGCGGTCGGCGTGATCAGCGCCATCGAGGCGCTGCGCGAGGGCCATCGCGTCACGCTGATCGACGCGGGCGAGCCCGGTGGCGAACAGGCGGCGAGCTACGGCAATGCCGGCTGGCTCTCCTCGCATTCGGTGATCCCGCCGGCCGAACCTGGCATCTGGAAGAAGGTGCCGTTCTATCTGATGGACCCGCTCGGCCCGCTCGCGATCCGCTGGTCGTACTTGCCGAAGGCCTTGCCCTGGCTGATCAAGTACCTGCTCTCGGGCTGGACCGAGGCGCGCGTCGAGAAGACCGCCTTTGCGCTCCGCGACCTGCTGAAGGACGCTCCGCTCACGCGCTGGCGAGCGGTGCCAAGCTCGTGCGCGCCAAGGCGACGGGGCTGAAGCTTTCCGGCGACAAGCTCGTGGCTGTTCTCACCGAGACTGGTGAGATTGCTTGCGATGCAGCGGTGATCGCCGCCGGCGCCCGATCGAAGCAGATCACCGCGTCCGTCGGCGATTCCCTGCCGCTCGAGACCGAGCGCGGCTATCACGTCATGATCGAGAATCCGGAATCGGGTCCGCGCAGCTCGATCATGGCATCGGATGCCAAGATGGTGGTGAACTGGACCGACAAGGGGCTGCGCGCCGCCGGCACCGTCGAGATCGCCGGCCTCGAGGCCGCGCCCAACTGGAAGCGCGCCGAGATCCTGCGCGACCATCTCTTCAGCATGTTCCCAAAGCTGCCGAAGGACATTCCGGCCTCGCGCATCAAGACCTGGTTCGGTCATCGGCCCAGCATGCCGGACGGACGTCCCTGCATCGGTTACGCGCGCGTCTCGCGCGACATCGTCTATGCTTTCGGCCACGGCCATGTCGGCCTGGTCGGCTCGGCCCGCACCGGCCGTCTCGTCGCCCAGCTCCTGAGCGGCAAGCAGCCCGAGATTCCGCTCGCGCCGTTTTCGCCCACCCGCTTCCTCTGAGGTCGCACCATGACCACTTCTGCCAGCTCGTCTTCCCGCATCGCCCGTGGCGGCAAGGCCATCTATGGCGCGCCGCTCGGGATCCTGATGCTGGAAGCGCGTTTTCCCCGCATTCCCGGCGACATGGGCAACGGCTCGACCTGGCCATTTCCGGTGCTCTATCGCGTGGTGAGGGGCGCCTCGCCGGAGAAGGTGGTGCTGAAGGGCGCGGCCGGCCTGCTGCCTGACTTCATCGATGCGGCGAAGGATCTGGTG
>NZ_JBFUES010000544.1:0-5087 GCF_056403875.1 Bradyrhizobium sp. P2_E8 | reverse complement strand
GGCCAGGACGACGCCCGGAAATCCACCGCCGCTGCCAAGGTCGGCCCAGCGCCTGGCCGATGGGGCGAGATCGACGAGCTGAAGCGAGTCGGCGATGTGCCGCGTCCAGAGGTGCGGCAGGGTCGAGGGCGCCACGAGATTGGTCTTGGCCTGCCACTCGCGCAGCAGCGCGATGTAGCGATCGAGCCGGGCCTCGGTTTCACGTGAAACGGATGCGAGCTTCAGCGCTGCGGTCTTGTCGGCCGCTATGACCGAGTCCAACGACGGATCATTGGCGCTGGCCTTGTCGATTTTCGGTGTGATCGGTGCAGGTTCGGCTCGGCGCCGAGCGCCCTCACCCGCCGGGGGTTTCCCTGATGACGGTCTGCCGCCGGCCGGTCCGCGCTGTTTCACGTGAAACGCCTATGCAATTGCTTTTGAAGTCTTCCGTGCTTCGCGGCGAAGATACGCCGCGAGGATGCCGAGCGCCGCCGGCGTCATGCCGTCGATCCGGCCGGCCTGGCCGACGGTGAACGGCCGCGCCTTTTCCAGCTTGGCGCGGACCTCATTGGAGAGACCGGGGACCAGCTGATAGTCGACGTCTGACAGCACCAGCCCCTCGTCGCGCCGGAAGGCTTCGACATCGGCGCTCTGGCGCTCCAGATAGACGTCGTACTTGGCGTCGATCTCGAGATGGGTGGCGATCACAGGGTCGATCGCCGACAGCACCGGCCAGATGGCGCGGACCTGGCTCCAGCCGATGTCCGGATAGGCCATCAGTTCGAAGGCCGAGCGGCGCTGACCATCGCGGTTCAGGGACAGGCCGTGCTTGATCGCCTCGTTCGGGGTCATGGTCAGGGACTTGGAGAGCGTCCGGGCCGCATTCAGGGCGTCCATCTTGGCGCGGTGATGCCGGGTTCGGGCCCCACCAACGCACCCGAGCGCGATCCCCTTCTCGGTCAGGCGCTGATCGGCGTTGTCAGCCCGCAGCGTCAGCCGGTACTCGGCCCTTGAGGTGAACATCCGATACGGCTCGCTGATCCCGCGGGTGACGAGGTCGTCGATCATCACCCCGAGATAGCCATCAGCGCGGTCGAACACCGTCAACGCGGCGCCACTCGCGGCCAGCGCGGCGTTCAGGCCGGCGACGATGCCCTGGCCGGCGGCCTCCTCGTATCCGGTGGTGCCGTTGATCTGCCCGGCCAGAAACAGGCCGCGCAGACGCCTGGTCTGGAGGGTCGGATCGAGCTCGCGGGGATCGATATGGTCGTATTCGATGGCGTAGCCCGGACGGACCATCTTCACCCGTTCAAGACCGGGAATGCTGGCGAGGATCGCGAGCTGGACCTCCTCCGGCAGCGAGGTCGAGATGCCGTTGGGATAAACGGTGTTGTCGTCGAGCCCTTCCGGCTCCAGGAAGATCTGGTGGCCATCACGATCGCCGAAGCGGACGATCTTGTCCTCGATCGAGGGGCAATAACGGGGGCCGGAGCTCTTGATCTGCCCGGAGTACATCGGCGAGCGATGGACATTGGCCCGGATCACGTCATGGGTCGCAGGCGTGGTTCGGGTGATCCCGCACTGGATCTGCGGGGTCGTGATCCGCTCGGTCATGACCGAGAACGGCTCCGGCGGCTCGTCTCCCGGCTGCATTTCGACCGCGGACCAGTCGATCGTGGTGCCGTCCAGACGCGGCGGCGTCCCCGTCTTCAATCGTCCCAGAGTGAAGCCGGCGCGCTCGAAGGAGCCTGAGAGACCCATCGCGGGGGCCTCACCGACCCGGCCGGCGGGCCAATTCTTCTCGCCAAGATGGATCAGGCCGCGCAGAAAGGTGCCGGTGGTGACGACGATGGCCCCGGCCCCGAACTCGCGGCCATCGGCCAGGCGAAGTCCGGTCACCCGGCCCTCGACCACGATCAGCTCGTCGGCCTCGCCCTCGATGACGGACAGACCCTCGGTCTCTCGGATCGCGGCCTGCATCGCGGCGGCATAGAGCTTCCGGTCGGCCTGGGCCCGGGGGCCGCGGACCGCGGGACCCTTGCGGCGATTGAGAACGCGAAACTGGATGCCGCCGGCATCGCCGACCCGGCCCATGAGACCGTCCAGCGCGTCGACTTCCCGGACCAGATGGCCCTTGCCGAGACCGCCGATGGCGGGATTGCAGGACATCGCGCCGACGGTGGAGAAACGATGCGTCACCAGGGCGGTCGTTGCGCCCATCCGGGCGGAGGCGGCCGCAGCTTCACAGCCGGCGTGGCCGCCGCCAATCACGATGACGTCGAAACTCTCTCGCTCTGTTCGCATGGGCCGACCTTCTAGCTCAGAGGCGGAAAAGCCGGAAGTGGAAACTCGATGAGGCGGTTGTTTCACGTGAAACGAGGCGTTCGGGGAGGACGAAGTGCGTTTTCGCGAAAACAATCCCATGCACAGTAGAGGGGGCGCTGAACGGACTGCTGTTTCACGTGAAACATGATGGGCCCGACTATGCGAAAAGGAGCGACGGCGGAATCATCTTCAGTCGATCCTGGATGTATCGACGGAGAGCGAGATCGGTGCCACACGCGTCATTGCGAGCGAAGGGAAGCAATCCAGTCTCCCTCCGCAGAGGCAGTCTGGATTGCTTCGTCGCAAGGGCTCCTCGCAATGACGAGTTTGGGGTACGGGCGTCGCTTACAACTAGGATCGCTGGAGCGGCTAAATCGAATCCCGCCTCGAGTCTGCGGGCCCGGAAGCTGTAGTGAGGGCCACCTACGTTTCATGTGGAACAGCACGGAACCGCCGCCGCCCGTTTCACGTGAAACAGCAAGGAATGGAACAAGTGCTAGTTCTACAATGAAGAACTAGCGCTACTTTCCGATACAGAACTTCTGGAAAATCGCCCCAAGGACGTCTTCGACGTCCACCCGGCCTAGCAGCCGACCCAAGGCATAGGCGGCGGAGCGAAGCTCCTCGGCCGCCAGTTCTTCGCCCTCTTCTACAAGCTCGACACTCCGGCGCAAGCTCTCTGATGCCTGGCGCAACAGATCGCGTTGGCGGCCCCGGGTCACCAATGCGCCCTCACTGGTTCCAAAGAACTCGGCGGCGAACGTCACGAGGCCGTCGACCAGCTGGCGGATCCCGTCGCCCTGGCTCGCCGAGATCCCGAACTCACCCAGTCGTCCGGCTTCCCCGCCTCCGCCGAGATCGATCTTGTTGCGCACGATCCAGACCGAGCCGCCGGACGGATGGCTCCCCTCGCCGGACGTCCACAGCGAACCCATCGCATCCGGATCGGCAGCCTGCTCCCCCTCGACCAGCCACAGCACGAGGTCGGCATCCTCGGCTCGGGCTCGCGCGCGCCGCACGCCCTCCTGCTCCACCGGATCATCGGTCTCACGAATGCCGGCGGTGTCGATGACAGTGACGGGATAGCCGTCGAGATCGAGTTGCACCTCGATCACGTCGCGCGTGGTGCCGGCATGCGGCGAGACGATCGCGACCTCGCGACGCGCGAGCTGGTTGATCAGCGTGGACTTGCCGACATTCGGCTCGCCGGCGATGGCAACCACCAGGCCATCGCGTAGACGTTCAGCTTGTCCCTGTGCCGCAAGGACTTCTGCAATTTCGCCGTGCAGCGCCTTGATCGCCTTGACCGCCGGCGCCGTCAATTCCGCGGGCACGTCGCCCTCGTCCGAAAAATCGATGCCGGCTTCGATCAGCGCCGAGGCCTCGATGATGCGCTCGCGCCAGTCGCGCGCGCGGTTGCCGAGTAGGCCCTGCAATTGACGCAACGCCTGGCGGCGCTGGCGGTCGGTGTCGGCATGGATGAGATCGTCGAGGCCCTCGGCTTCGGTCAGGTCGAGCTTGCCGTTCTCGAAGCCGCGCCGCGTGAACTCGCCAGGCTCGGCCGCCCTTGCATTCGGAATTACAGAAATAGCGGCCAGGAGCGCCGCCAGCACCGCGCGGCCGCCATGGACATGGAATTCGGCGATGTCCTCACCGGTCGCGCTCGCCGGCCCCGGAAACCAGAGCACGACCGCATCGTCGATCGGCTGGTTCGCGGCGTCACGGAGCAGTCGGCGGCTGGCCTGCCGCGGTGCCGGCAGCTTGCCCGCCAGCGTTGTCAGCACCCGGCCGGCCTGAGCGCCCGAGACCCGCACCACGGCGATCGCGCTCGGCGGACGGCCCGACGACAATGCAAAGATGGTCTGGTCTCGCGGATGCATCGCCTATTTGTCCAGCCGCCGGGGAAAACGCAAATATCCGTTTCGGCCGATGCGCCCGGACCATTTTGCTGCACCATTTCCCGCAGCAAAAGCACTTATTGCGTTGCAGCATCGCCGCAGCATTCTGCTGCAAAAGTCTCCCGGCCTCGGCCAAGAGACCTTTTCTAGGCTCAAGTATTATTTCGATATATCAATATCTTAATAGAAAACCGGATCAGACGGCGAACCGCTCGCCATGCTGCAACAAGGCTGCACAAAAGAAAAGGGCGCCCGAAGGCGCCCTCCAATCCTTTGCTGCACTGCACTCAGGTGTTCATCGAGTCGAAGAACTCCGAATTGCTCTTGGTCGAGCGCAGCTTGTCGAGCAGGAAGTCGATCGCGTCCATAGTGCCCATCGGGTTCAGGATGCGGCGGAGCACGTACATCTTCTTGAGCACCTGCGGATCGGTGATGAGCTCCTCCTTGCGGGTACCGGAGCGCGAGATGTCGATCGCCGGGAAGGTCCGCTTGTCCGAGACCTTGCGGTCGAGGATCAGTTCGGAGTTACCGGTGCCCTTGAACTCTTCGAAGATGACTTCGTCCATGCGACTGCCGGTATCGACCAGCGCGGTCGCGATGATGGTCAGCGAGCCGCCCTCCTCGATGTTGCGGGCGGCACCGAAGAAGCGCTTCGGGCGCTGGAGCGCGTTGGCGTCAACACCGCCGGTCAGCACCTTGCCGGATGACGGCACCACGGTGTTGTAGGCGCGGCCAAGACGCGTGATCGAATCGAGCAGGATCACGACGTCGCGGCCATGCTCGACCAGGCGCTTGGCCTTCTCGATCACCATCTCGGCGACCTGGACGTGGCGTACCGCCGGCTCGTCGAACGTCGAAGACACGACCTCGCCCTTCACCGAGCGC
>NZ_JBFUES010000543.1:0-5090 GCF_056403875.1 Bradyrhizobium sp. P2_E8 | reverse complement strand
GACCAGCAACGCGGTCGCCGCCAGCCGATAATCGCTGTCGCCGAATGCGCGGTCCTGGGCTTGGGGAGCCACAATGTCGGCGATGAATTGGCGCAAGCCGTCGAGCATGAAGTCCTACCGAAATCGATGACGCCGCGGGGGCGCGGCGTCTACCAGCCTTATATGAGCGGGAAACTCAACCGGCGCAACGTGTGTCAGCTCCGGGCGCGGCATTACGTTTCGGCAATCTAGAGGGCTGTGATTTTGGCGTAGAGCAAGCCAAGTCCTCAGATGTCGTCCCGGCGAAGGCCGGGACCCATAACCACAGGCTGTGGTTTGGCGAAGACTTTGGCGACGACCAGCCTGCCCACTTCAGAAATCACGCGGTATGGGTCCCGGCCTTCGCCGGGACGACACCAACTCACGGTATCTCGTACACCACCATCTTGTCGGCGATGCCGCGCAATGCGGCCTGCTTCTGGATCGGCTTGATCGCGCGCTGCTCCAGCACTTCCGCCACGGCCGGCGCATCCAGCACTGGCCCCGTGATGTGGATCTCCTGTGCGGTCGACAGGCTCTGCACGCGCGCGGCGATGTTGACGGTCTGGCCGAAATAATCCTGACGCTCGTTGAGCATCACCGCGAGGCACGGCCCCTCATGGATGCCGATCTTGACGATGAGATCGGCGGTGCCGCGCTGCTTGTTGAGCTCGTCCATCGCCGCGCGCATCCGCAGGCCCGCGACGATCGCGTGCTCGGGACGGATGAAGGTCGCCATCACGGCATCGCCGATGGTCTTCACCACTGCGCCCTTCTCGGAGGAGATGATCTCGAGCAGCGCATGGAAATGCGCGCGCACGAGATCGAAGGCGGCGAGATCACCGACTCGCTCGTAGAGCGCGGTCGATCCCTTCAGATCCGTGAACAGGAATGTCAGGGACGTGATCTGGAGCCGCTGGTCGACACTGAGATTGTCCGCCTTGAACACATCGCGGAACGTCTGGTTCGACAGCATCCGCTTGGCGGTGAGGAACGGCTTGCGCTTGCCGATGAGGTGATGAAGCGCCTCGGCCGCGATGAAGACCGACGGCAGCACACGCACGCCGGCCTGGTTCTCCAGCGACAGCCGCAGCGGGCCCGGCCGCATGGTCGTGGTGCCCGTTGGCGCCTGCACCCTGTTGTACATGATCGCGAACTGCTGGCGATCCTTGGTCGGCTCGCCCTGCACGTCGATGAAATGAGCGGAGTGCGTCACCGGCTCGAAGATGATGATGAAGTCGTTCGGCAGCTGCAGCGACATGGTCGCCTTCTCGCCGGCCGGCAGCTCCATCGTATCCAGCGTCACCTCGTTGGCCAGCGTCGCAAACGATTCCTTGTTGAAGTCGACGCCGGAGCTCCAGAACACCTGCTTGAAGTACTCCCACACCGGAAGCGTATCAGGGTCGTGCGCCGCGATGCGCCGGACGCGTGGATTCACGGTGAAGGAAACCTCGACCTGGTCGTCCACGGAGGCCTTGTAGCCGCAGGCACAGAGTGCACAGTGGTAATCGTCCGGCTTGAGCGCCTTCAGCGTCGCGTGAGCACCGAGCACGCCACCGCAGCCCGGACACAGCACGTTCCAGCCGAGATCGAACAGCCCGAGCCGCGCCGCGTGCAGGAAGGCGGAGATCGCGCGCTCTTCGTCGACACCATGCTGCCTGGCGAAATCGAGGACATTGACGCGGTTGAGCTCATGATCCTCGCCGTCCTCGATGAGGCGCGCAATTTCATCGACCGCCTTCGGATCGGCGGTCTGCTTCAGAACGGAAAACTGGGCCTGGATGTCGCTCATGGCGTAACTCTATCTAGGGTCGATCACGCCATTGGCCAGGCGATTGCCTGTCACCGACGCGTGATGCGGAACATGGGTGAACGGTCCGGCTGGGTCGTGACGACGCCATGCGGGATCACGGGAGCCGTATCGACCAGCTCGACGCGGAACGCACCGATCAGCCGGGCCAGCGCCAGCACGGATTCGGCTTGCGCAAACGGCGCGCCGACGCACACGCGCGGACCCGCGCCAAACGGCAAATAAGCGAAACGGTCGGGTGCTTCAGTCGACATGAAGCGCTTTGGAACGAACGCGTCCGGCTGATCCCACAGCTTTTCGTGCCGGTGCAGCAGCCAGGGCGCGATCATGATGATGTCGCCCCTGCCGATCTCCATTCCGGCCACACTGTCCTTCTCGCGCGCGGCACGCGCGATGAGGAAGGCGGGCGGATAGAGCCGCATGGTTTCCTCGATCACCGCGCGGGTGAATTTCTGGCGATCGATGTCGGCCATGCTGTCGAGATGTTCGCCGCGAGTCTCGGACGCCACCTCCTCCTGCGTATCAGGATCGAGCGCGAGCAGATAGAGCGCCCAGAACAGCGCGGTCGCCGTGGTTTCGTGACCGGCGAGAATCATGGTCGCGACTTCGTCGATGAGCTGCGCGTCGGAAAAGCCCTTGCCCGTTTCAGGATCGCGCGCCTCGTCCATGAGGTCGAACAGGTCGCGCGGCGGCGCGCCGTCCTTTTTCCCGGCGGCGCGCCGCTCGGCGATCAGCATCGCGACGAATTCGGTCCAGCGCTTGCGGAATCGGGCGCGGGCAAAATCCATCGGGCTCGGCCAGGACACCGGCAGCAGCATGTCGAGGAAATAGGGCCGTCCCAGCCGCTCGCCATATTCCATGACGAAGTTGCGCAAGGTGGGGCCATGCCGGTCCATGCCGAACGAGAACATCGTGCGCCCGGCGATCTCGAGCGTCATGCGCTGCATGGCCTCGCGCAGATCAACGGTCTCGCCGTTGCGCGCATCCAGCTTCGCGATGGTCTCGTCGAGCACCGCCGTCATGTGCGGAACGAGATTTGCGGTGGCGCGCGGCGTGAAGGCCGGCGCGAGCGTGCGGCGCTGAAACGTCCAGGCATGACCTTCCGCAATCAGAAGGCCTTCGCCGAGCACGGGACGCAGCATGCGGATGCCGGCCGGCGTGCGCGTGTAGTTCTCGTAATTGCTGAGCAGGACATGCCGGATCGCGTCCGGACGGTTCAGGATGAAGCTCTTATGGAGGAAGAAGCGGCCCTCGAGAACGTCCTCCTCATAGGCGCGCTGCCCCCAGGTTGCGATCATGTTCTGCCTGATCACCGCGACCCGGCCGAAGAACGACATGTCGTCCGGCGCACGCGGCGGCGTCGGAGGGACGATGGGCCGACGCACGCCGGCGATATTCATGGCTCTCTCCCGCAGATGTGACGCAGGCAAATAGCTAGTAAGTCAGCTCGGCGACCGCAATCCTGTTCTCGGAGGCAGGCCAGAGGCGTGCCACAATCCGTTCTTCGCCGAACTGGGCCACGATGTTACGCCCGATCTCGCTGGCCGGAAGCCGCAATGTTGCTGCCGAATCCGTGGGTACGCCCGGCTTGACGTCGGCCGGCTCCTTGCCGTCGAGCAGAACGACATCCCGCGGCAAGCCGAAATAGCCGCGCGGACGTGACATGATCACGACAGCGCCGGCGTCCTTGTCCGCCGGCCCGAGCGGACGCGCGGCGCGCAGGTGGACGACGTCGGACGAGCGCGGAAAGGGCGAGCGATAGAAGTGCGTGGTCGGCGCATCCGGCGACGCGAGGGCGAATTCGAGCGACCAGGAGGATTCGACCTGCGCCGGCCCCCAGCGGCCATCGGCGCCGGTCTTCGAGCTGTGCACCGCATTGCCCTTGCGCTCACCGGTATCAGGATCGACGCGGAAGATATCGACGGTTGCGCCCGCCACTGGGCGATTGGTCGGCACGCCGCCCGGCGTTCCCGTGACGAGGCCACTCAGCCTGACGCTCGGTTCCGGCACAATCGCGATGCGCGCGGGCTCGCGGCCGGCGATGAACTTGTAGATCTCGCGGAAGGCGCGCGGGTGAAACGCCACCTCGCGATGATCGAGCGCTCCGAGCACGAGGTTGGTAGCCCCCTGCAGCTCCGGCCCCTCGGTGGTGACACCGGTCGGCGTGCCGGGCTTGCCGATGAAGCGGCCGTCGGCTTGCGCGTATTTGTCCATGCCATCGCTGCGCAAGGTGAGGAAAGCCGTGCCCGGCGTCACCTCGCTCTCGCCCCCGTTCAGCCCGCGCAGGAACGCGCCGCGGCCGTTGAACTCGCTGTTGGGCTGGTCGTCGGTCGCGAACACGCCGTGATTGGGCGTGCCGCACAGGACGGCGTGGCTGACGTCGGCCGCACCGCCGTTCCTGATGACATTGCGGATCGCATAGCCTCCGCGCGAGCTGCCGACCAGCGCCACGCGAGGTGCGCCGGTGCGGCGCTTCAGCTCGGCGATGGCGGCAGTGAGCTCGCGGCGCTGGTCCTCGGTCGAGGAGCGATTGGCCTGTTCGACCTTGTCGTCGTTCCGCGCCAGGGGATCGGTGAAGTTGATCGCCAGCATGCGATCGCGCGCAACGCCATTGGATTCCATCCGCCACATCGTGGTCATCCAGAGCGCGCCGTAATCGCCATTGCCGTGGACGAACAGGATCGGCGGCACTTCGGCGCCCTGCGCCGCGGGCGCAGTTTGAGCGAAAGCGTCCATCCGGATGCTCGCAAGCGCAAAAGACAACGTGCCGGCACCCTGCAAGATCGTCCGTCGCGACAGCTTCATCTGTTCCTCCCCGGCAAAACCGCCTCTTTGCACCGCTTATAGCGTCCTAAACACTGGACAGCGAAGGACTTTCGCGGGCATCACTGAATTTGCCGGAATCACCAGGACCACTTCTGCCAGCCCTTTTGGAAGGGGATATGACCGAGCAGCCGAACCGTCAGAAAATCGCGGCCGACGGCATCGCCGCGCCGCTGCGGTACACCGTTTTCCGCCGCATCTGGCTCGCCAGCCTGCTCTCCAATCTCGGCCTGCTGATCCAGGGCGTGGGCGCCGCCTGGGCGATGACGCAGATGGCGGCCTCGGCCGACAAGGTGGCGCTGGTGCAGACCGCGCTGATGCTGCCGATCATGCTGATTTCGATGCCGGCCGGCGCCATCGCCGACATGTATGACCGCCGCATCGTCACCCTGGTCTCGCTCATGATCGCGCTGACCGGCGCGACTGCGCTCACGATCCT
>NZ_JBFUES010000542.1:0-5091 GCF_056403875.1 Bradyrhizobium sp. P2_E8 | reverse complement strand
GAAGTAACCCTAACGGTTATTGGTGAATTGGCTAAAATACGAATCAAATTGGATTAACGAATTTGGTGCGCGCCTTGCTGCGCCTCGTGCCGTGCCTACCCTTCTCCCCTTGTGGGAGAAGGTGGCATAGGCGGCCTTTGGCCGCCGTTCTTAAGAACGCCGAAGCAACGCTTCGGCTACGGCGCCGGATGAGGGGTTGCATCCACGAATTCCAATGCACGAGATCGCTCGAGGAGAGAAACCCCTCACCCGTCTCGCCGCTGCGCGGCGAGCCACCCTCTCCCACAAGGGAAGAGGGGGGACCAACCTCTATTCCATCGTCTCCCAGAGGCGATGGGCGAGCACGCCGGCACGCTTCTCGATCGCCGCCGCGGCATCGAGCGCGAGGTCCTCGCGATAGCGCCCGGTGATGAGCTGCACGCCGATCGGCTTGCCCTCGTGCAGCGCCACCGGCACGACCGCGCCGGGCAGGCCCAGCACGTTGATCGCGGAGATGAAGCGTATCCCGCCCCAGAACACCTCCTGCACGCGCTCGGCGCTGACCGAGTCGTCGCGCGGGCCCGGCGTCGGACTGACCGTGGTCGGCGCCAGCACGACCGGATAGTCCTCGAAGAACAGCTGCCAGGCGCGGATGTGGCCGTTGCGCGCGGCCGTCGCCTGCATCCAGGCCTTGAGATCGAGCACGTTGGCCTTGGTCTTCATGCCGTTCCACGCCTTGTGGAAATCCTCGGTCGTGACCTTCAGCATCGCGGCCTCCTGCATCACCATCGTCTCGTTGGTGATGATGTCGCACCAGGTCTGCCAGACGCCGTTGATGTCGGGCACCTCGACCTCGCTGACGCGATAACCGGAACGCTCGAGGTGATCGGCGGCCTGGCGCAGCGCCGCGGCGACGGACGGATCGACGTTCATGTCGTCGGGGATCTTCGCCAGCGCGACCTTGATCGGTCCCTTCGGCTTCGACCCGACCAGCGGCGCCGGCACCCACCAGGGATCACGCGGATCGCGCTGGCTCATCACCTCCAGCGCAAGGCGGACGTCGGCGACGTGGCGGGCGAGCGGCCCCTGCGCCGACATCAGATGCGCCAGCATCGGTCGCTCGGCCGTTGCGCTGCCGTTGAAGGCGGGGATGCGGCCCTGCGTCGGCTTGATCGTGGCAATGCCGTTGCAATGCGCCGGCCAGCGCAGCGAGCCGCCGATGTCGTTGCCGTGGGCGATGGTGCCGATGCCGGCGGCCACCGCCGAACCGGCGCCGCCCGAGGAGCCGCCGCAGGTGATATCGGGGTCCCAGGGGTTCAGCGTCAGCCCATGCAGGGGATTGTCGGTGAAGCCGCGGAAGGAGAATTCCGGCGTGTTGGTGAGACCGATGACGATCGCGCCGGCCTTCTTCAGGTTGCGGACAACCGGCGCATCCGACGGCGCGATGAGGTCCTTGTTGGCGGGCACGCCGTTGAAGTTCGGCCGGCCTTCGTAATCGACGTTTTCCTTGATGGTGATGGGCACGCCGTGCAGGAGGCCGAGCTCGCCGCCCTTGGCGCGCTGCTTGTCGGCCGCATGCGCGGCCTTCAGCGCTTCCTTGCTGAGATCGACAACGACCGCATTCAGCCTGGGATTGACCGCGCGCATCCGATCCAGATGCGCCTCGACGGTCTCGACCGCGGAGATTGCGCCATTGCGGATCGCGGCCGCAGTGTCGACCGCAGACCATTGCCAGACCGGTCCCTTGGGACGGCGCGCTGTGGCCGGTTTGCGCGGGGTCGCCTTCTTGACTGCCTTCTTCGCGGCTTTCGCGACGGCGCCCTTGCGGGCGGTGGCTTTCTTGCTCGAGGTCTTCGTTACTTTCCTTGAAACACTTTTCTTCTTGCTTGCCGTCTTCTTCGCCACGCCGCATCTCCTGAAAATTGCGCCGCGGAGGTTATGGAGATCACGCGACCGTGTACAGGGCGCGTTTCTGCATGGCGCGTTGTCGCGACGCTCTGTCACGGCCCCGGAGCGAGAGACGTTCGTGAACCTTTGCGCGCCCTGTCTTGACCCACATAGAGGTTGAATGGCGCAACAAACGAGCGCCAAGATTGCGGCAACCAGTTTTTTGACGCAGCTATTTCGACATCGGCAGATTGGAGCATTTTCCATGCTCACAGAATTCGACGGCGGATACGGCGAACAACCCTTTCGCGACCTGTGCGCCGACTACCCCGGCGCTGAAGCCTACGATCCCCACGATTTCCGGATTGAATGGGGACCGATCTTTCACCGCGGYCGGCTCGACGGATCGGCGCGCGTGCTGATCGTCGGCCAGGACCCCGCCCAGCACGAGACCATCGTGCGCCGGATCCTGGTCGGCACCGCGGGCCGCCGGACCCAGGGCTTCCTGGCCAAGCTCGGCATCACGCAGAGCTACGTGATGGTGAACACCTTCCTGTACAGCGTTTACGGTCAGAGCGGCGGCTCCAAGCACAAGAACGAGCCCGGCATCGTCGAATATCGCAACAAATGGTTCAAGGCCGTGCTGGGCCCCGGCAACATCGAGGCTGTCGTCTCGCTCGGCGGCCTCGCGGACGAGGCCTGGAAAGCCTGGCTCAAGAGCTCCGACGGCGCGGCCTACAAGACCCTCGCGTATCAGCACATCACCCACCCGACCTGGCCGGAAAGCTCTGCGCATGATTCGGCGACGCAGGCCGCGAATACCAAGATCATGCTGACCAAATGGAATGCCGCCCTTGCCGCGCTGGCGCCTGAGGTCGAGCATCCCGACGTGCCGACGGCACTCGTGCCGTATGGCGACGCCTTCAAGCCGTCCGAACTCGTCGACATCATTGCAAAAGATCTTCCGGCGGGACTGCCGGCCTGGATGCGTGGAGACACGCCATGGGCCGTACGCCAGGGCGCTGACGCAGCAACCAAGCGGCGCACGATCACGATCACCATTCCCGATGGGGTGATTCCATGAGCCCGGCCGCAAGCCCGAAGCGATGGGCGCTGACCGGCCGGATCGTGACGATGGCCGCGGAGGGCGACGTCATCAAGAACGGGACGATCTTCATCGAGGATAATCGGATCGCCGCGATCCTGGCCAAGGGACAGCCGGCCCCAACGGGCTTCGAGGCCGTTGCCGCGGTGGCCACCGGCGGCACCATCTATCCCGGCCTGATCGAGCTGCACAATCACCTCAGCTACAACATCCTGCCGCTCTGGCGCGTGCCGCAACTCTTTGGCAATCGCGACCAGTGGCAGAACGCCAAATCGTACAAGACGTCCGTGACCGGCCCCATGAGCGCGATCGCTCTTGCCGACGACGGCTCGCTGCTGCCGGCCCTGGTTCGCTATGTCGAAGCCAAATGCCTGGTCGCGGGAACGACGACGAGCCAGGGGATCACGCTGTCGAACTGGAGCGGCACGATCCACAAATACTACAAGGGGGCGCTACGCGCGGCCGAGATCGGAAGCCCACCCGATCTTCCGCGGGCACACTCCAAGATTCCAGACATCGATGCCGAGGATTGGGCGAAGTTCGACAACGAGCTCAAATCATCGGCGTGCTTCCTGCTGCATCTCAGCGAAGGCATCGACGCCAAGGCGCACAGCCACTTCCTCGCCTTGCGCAACTCCGCGGGAGACTGGGCGATCGAGCCGTCGCTGGCCGGTATTCATTGTACGGCGCTCGATGCGACCGACTTCGGAACCATGGCTGAAAACCATGCCAAGGTCGTGTGGTCGCCCCTCAGCAATCTGCTGCTCTATGGCAAGACGACCGACATCGTCGCCGCGCGCACGGCAGGCCTCACCGTCGCGCTGGGCTCGGACTGGTCGCCCTCCGGCAGCAAGAACCTGCTGGGCGAGCTGAAGGCGGCGAAGGTCGTATCCGCACATTTCAATCTCGGCTTCAGCGACTACGACATCGTCGCGATGGCGACGCGCAATCCCGCCGCGATCCTGAAATGGGAAGGTAAGTTGGGGACGATCGCCAAGGGCAAGTTCGCCGATCTCCTGGTCGTGAAGGGAGTGACCGGCGATCCCTACGTCCATCTGATCAAGTCGCGCGAGCAGGATATCGTCCTGGTCACGATCGGCGGTCGGCCGCGCTACGGGACGAAGAAGGCCATGCAGCAAGCCGGCGCAAGCGGCGAGGCCCTCAAGATCGGCAGGAGCGCGCGGACGATCGATTTCACTTCGCCCGACCAGGATCCGGGGATCGAGAACGTCACGCTGGCGGAGGCGACGAGCCGCCTGGGCGCCGCGCTCGGCAATCTCGGCACGCTGCAACCGCATAGCATCGCCATGAGCGCGGCGATCGCCAGCGGAACGGTGTCACGAGCCGGATGGCGCCTCGCACTCGACGAGCAGTTCGGCAACAATGTCCAATTGCGCCCGCGGCTCGCCTATAACGGCATCCGGACCGGCCCCGATCTGGCGGCCGTCGCAGCGGTCGCCGAGCCGCTGCATCCGATCAAGCTCGATGGTCTCACGGTGGCGGGCGATCCCGTCTTCCTGGACACGCTGAAGAGCGAGCCCAACCTTCCGCAAGGACTGGGCGCAGCGATTGCCGCCTTCTATTAGCCATCCGTCACACCAGCGGCCGATTGAGCCGCGCAAAACCCTCCTGGATGCGATAGGGGTAATAGGGATAGGGCGGCATGACGGCGCTCGCCTCGTCGAGGCGCTTGATCTGGTCCGCGCCCAGCGACCAGCCGACCGCACCGAGATTGTCGCGCAGCTGCGCCTCGTCGCGGGCCCCGATGATCACGGAGGAGACGGTAGGGCGCGACAGCAACCAGGCGATCGCGACCTGCGGTACGGTGCGGCCGGTCTCGGCTGCAATCGCGTCTAACACGTCGACGATCGCGTAAAGTCGCTGCGCGTCCACGGGCGGGCCGAATTGCGCGGTGGCGTGCAGGCGGCTCTCTTGCGGCAGCGGCTGGCCGCGCCGGATCTTTCCGGTCAACCTGCCCCAACCGAGCGGGCTCCAGACCAGCGCACCGACGCCCTGGTCGTGCGCGAGCGGCATCAACTCCCACTCATAGTCGCGGCCGAGCAGCGAGTAATAGACCTGGTGCGCGACATAACGCGGCCAGCCGTGGCGGTCCGCCATAG
>NZ_JBFUES010000541.1:0-5096 GCF_056403875.1 Bradyrhizobium sp. P2_E8 | reverse complement strand
CACCGAGCGCGCCTACAACATGTAACTCTCCTCCCGGGGCGCGGTCTCTTCGGAGGCCGCGTCCACAACTACGGTTTGGGCACATACCCGGCAATGCCCCGACCGTTGAGGGGCTCCAGCGCAAGTTGGAGCCCCTTTCTTTTTGCCTGATCCCGGCGAAGAAAAAGATTGCCATTCCGGACAACGGGCGCAGAAATATCGACCACAACGAACAACAAACCGGGAGGTCGCCATGCGTTTGGAAGGTGGATGCTATTGCGGCGAGGTGCGCTATGTGGCCGAAGGCGACCCGATGATGCAGGCGCAGTGTCATTGCCGCGAGTGCCAGTACATCTCGGGCGGCGCGCCCAACACCTTCATCGCGATGCCGGCGGCCGGCTTCAGCTACATCATCGGGCAGCCCAAGCAATTCACCCGCAAGGACCTCGAGCGCGCCGTGACGCGCGAGTTCTGCGCCGAATGCGGCACCCATCTGGTGACCAAGGTTCCGGGCCTTCCCGCCGCGATCGTGAAGGTCGGTACGCTGGACGAGCCGGAGCAGTTCCATCCGCAGATGGCGATCTACACCTGCGACAAGCAGGAATTCCACGCGATCCCCGCCGGCATGGCGACGTTCGAGAAGCTACCGGGACACTGAACGCCTATACCGCGAAACTCGTCATGCCCGGGCTCGTCCCGCCTGCGCGGCCGAAGCTGCTCCGGCGAGGCGAAGCCCCGGGCATCCACGTTCTTTGACGCGGCCGGAAAGGCCGTGGATGGCCGGGACCGGCCTGGCCATGACGTCGCCGAAATATCCACGTCCCGACAGGAGTATGATCAAGCTCCGCGAGCCGCCTCGAACCGGCGCCATGCATCCCGTTGTTATCCGGCCCCAAAATTCCCGCTCTGGACGGGGGCGGCGACCGATGGTTAATCGCGTCTTAACCTCGCCCTATCTATGGTGAACTGAACCGCTTCCCGCCGGCGCCTTGGTGCGACCGGCTGTTCCAAGAGTGCTGGCGTCCAGAATGGCTATGATCGCTTCATCCCGTGCGCCCCTGGAAGCTGGAAGCTCCGACAGCGAACGCTCGCCCTTCGTCCGGCTGAACGAGCTGCTGGCACCCCATCAGCCCGGCAAGCCCTTGATTACGCTTGCAGTCGGCGAGCCCCAGCATCCCGTGCCTGATTTCGTCGGCCCGGTGCTGGCCAAGCACATCGCCGATTTCGGCCGTTACCCGATGAACCAGGGCACCGAACCGTTCCGGAAAGCGGCGAGCGCCTGGTTGTCGTCGCGCTTCAAGCTGCCGCGGCCGCTCGACCCCGCGGGCGAGATTCTCGTCCTCAATGGCAGCCGCGAGGGGCTGTTCCTCGCCGCGATCACGGCCGCGCGCTATGTCGGCCCGCGCCCCGGCAAGCCCGCCATCCTGATGCCGAACCCGTTCTATCCGGTCTACGGCGCCGGCGCCCGCGCCGCGGCCTGCGAGCCGGTCTATCTGCCGACCACCGTCGAGAACGGCTTCCTGCCCGATCTCGACGCCATCGACGAGGCGACGCTGGCGCGCACCGTCGCGTTCTACCTCGCCTCGCCCGCCAATCCGCAGGGCTCGGTCGCCAAGCCCGATTATTTCAGGCGGTTGAAGCAGCTCGCCGACCGCTACGGCTTCGTCATTCTCAGCGACGAGTGCTATTCGGAGATCTACACCCGCGAGGCTCCGGGCAGCGCGCTCGAATGGGCCGGCCCCGATTTCACCCGCGTGGTTGCGTTCCAGTCGCTGTCGAAGCGCTCCAACCTGCCGGGCCTGCGCGTCGGCTTCGCCGCCGGCGACAAGAAATTCATCGGCATGTTCCTCGAGCTGCGCAACATCGCAGCGCCGCAGGTGCCGGTGCCGCTCCAGCATGTCGCCACCGTCGCCTATGGCGACGAAGCGCATGTCGAGGAGAATCGCAGGCTCTACCGGATCAAGTTCGACCTCGCCGACCAGATCATCGGCAATCGTTACGGCTATCGCCGGCCCGACGGCGGCTTCTGCGTCTGGCTCAACACGTCCGAGCTCGGCGACGACGTATCCATCACGCTCAGGCTCTTCAAGGAAGCCGGCGTGCGCGTGGTGCCCGGCAGCTATCTGGCGCGGCTCCAGCCCGACGGCTTCAATCCCGGCGCAGGCTACATCCGCCTCGCGCTGGTGCAGGATGGCGAGACCACGGCACAGGCGCTGCACCGCCTGGTCGAGACTCTGGGTTAGGCGGGGCCCGTGAGCATGTCGGCAATCGAACGTGTCATTCCACTGGTCGGCCATCTGCCGCCGTCGATCCGCGAGGCGCTGACGCGGCGCGTGCGCGAGCTCGCCGGCCTCGGCCTGATCGCGCTGTCGGGGCTCGCCTCGGCCGCGCTCATGACCTGGTCGGTGCAGGATGCAAGCCTCAGCCACGCGACCTCGCGGCCGATCCGCAACATCCTCGGCTATGCCGGCGCGATCGGCGCGGACCTTGCGATGCAGATCCTCGGGCTCGGCGCGATCATGCTGGTCCTGACGGTCGCGGTCTGGGGCTGGCGCATGATGACCCATCGCCCGTTCGACCGCGAGGCGCTGCGGCTCGGCTCCTGGATTCTCTGCACCGTGATCGCCGCGGGCTTTGTCAGCTGCTGGCCGCACGGCGGCGCATGGCCGCTGCCGACCGGACTCGGCGGCGTGGTCGGCGATGCCCTGGTGCGCGCGCCCGCGGTGATTTTCGGGCCGCCCGGCACGATCTATCGCACGGTGCTCGGTGTGATCCTGTTCGCGGCGATGGCCGCGACTTTCCTGATCGCCTGCGGTCTTGGCGCGCGCGAGCATGACGACGAGCTCGCCGAGATCGAGGATGACGACAAGCCGCTCGATGAAGACGAGGAGAGCGATCGCGGTTCGGTGTCGCTGGGCTGGCTTTTCCATGCGCTGATGAGCACCAAGGCACGCCTGATCTGGCTGTGTGGTGCCGCTTACCGCTCGCTGGTCTCGAGCGGGCCGAAGACCAAGGTCGCTGCGTTCAGCCGCCAGGAGCCGAATCTCGGCGGCCGCGCCGCGCCCCCGATCTCGCCGCAGTCCGAAGACGAGGACTACGAGCACGAGGAAGAGGAAGACGAGGAGGAAGAGGAGGAGCCTGCCGCGCGCGCGCCGCGCAAGAAGGCTGCTCCGAAGGCTGCGGCCAAGAAATCCTCCGACAAGTTCGAGCTTCCGTCCGTGTCAGTGCTCGCTGCGCCCAAGGCCGGTGATCGCCAGCCGCTCAGCAAGGCCGAGCTGGAAGCCAATTCGCGCGCGCTCGAAGGCGTGCTGCAGGACTTCGGCGTGCGCGGCGAGATCGTGAAGGCCAATCCGGGTCCCGTCGTCACGCTGTACGAGCTGGAGCCGGCGCCYGGCATCAAATCGTCGCGCGTGATCGGACTTGCCGACGACATCGCCCGCTCGATGAGCGCGCTGTCGGCGCGCGTCGCTGTCGTGCCCGGCCGCAATGCCATCGGCATCGAACTGCCGAACGCCCATCGCGAAAAGGTCTATCTGCGCGAGCTGCTGGTCGCCAAGGAAACCGTCGACACGGTTGCCAAGCTGCCGCTCTGCCTGGGCAAGACCATCGGCGGCGACCCCGTCATCATCGACCTCGCGCGCACCCCGCACATGCTGATCGCCGGTACCACCGGCTCGGGCAAGTCGGTCGCCATCAACACCATGATCCTCAGCCTGGTCTACCGGCTGCGTCCGGACCAGTGCCGCCTGATCATGGTCGATCCGAAGATGCTCGAACTCTCCGTCTATGACGGCATTCCCCATCTGCTCACGCCGGTCGTGACCGACCCGAAGAAGGCCGTGGTCGCGCTGAAATGGGCCGTGCGCGAGATGGAAGAGCGCTACAAGAACATGGCCAAGCTCGGTGTGCGCAACATCGACGGCTACAACACGCGCCTGCTCGAGTTGAAAGCCAAGGGCGAGGAGCCGACGCGCACGGTACACACCGGCTTCGACAAGGAGACCGGCAAGGCGATCTACGAGGAAGAGAAGCTCTCGCTCGACCCGCTGCCCTACATCGTCATCATCGTCGACGAAATGGCCGACCTGATGATGGTCGCCGGCAAGGACATCGAAGGCGCGGTGCAGCGCCTCGCGCAGATGGCGCGCGCCGCCGGCCTGCACGTGATCCTGGCGACGCAGCGTCCGTCGGTCGACGTCATCACCGGCACCATCAAGGCGAACTTCCCGACCCGCATCGCCTTCCAGGTCACCTCCAAGATCGACAGCCGCACCATCCTGGGCGAGATGGGCGCCGAGCAGCTGCTCGGCCAGGGCGACATGCTCTACATGGCCGGCGGCGGCCGCATCAGCCGCGTGCACGGGCCGTTTGCGTCGGACGACGAAGTCGAGAAGGTGGTGCGCCACCTCAAGACCCAGGGCCAGCCGGAATATCTCGAGGCTGTCACGGCCGAAGAGCCGACCGAGGACGAGGACGGCGGCGCCGTGTTCGACGCCAGCGGCATGGGCGCGGATGGCGGCGGCGATCTATTCCAGCAGGCCGTTGCCATCGTCAAACGCGACCGCAAGGCCTCGACCAGCTACATCCAGCGCCGCCTGCAAATCGGCTATAACCGCGCCGCATCGCTGATGGAGCGCATGGAACTGGAAGGCATTGTCGGTCCCGCCAACCACGCCGGCAAGCGCGAGATCCTGGTCGAGGAAGAAGACAGCCATATGTGAGGCGAGCCGCCTCAAAACACTATTTCACGCAGAATCGATATCTGCTTTTGCCCGAAATCACGCTAAAAGGCGCCTAGCCATACAGGACGACGCGTTGATCAGACATCCGGACATTCGATTCGCTGCCACCATCGCCGCGCGAAGCGCGCGCGTGGCCGGCGTGCTTCTCGTCACCGCCGCAATGGTGACCGCGGCGTCGTTCGCGCAGACCGTGCCCGTGCCGAAGCCCGCGCCGAAGGGCCGCGATAGCGGTCCGGCCGCCGGCGGGCCCGCGGTCACCGGCGCGACCCAGACGCCGCCAAATCCGATCATCCCGGATCCGCGCCGCAACGTGCCGAGCAGCATCTTCCAGACCTTCGACGCCAGCCAGAAGGCGCAGGCGGCCAAGGTCAGCGC
>NZ_JBFUES010000540.1:0-5102 GCF_056403875.1 Bradyrhizobium sp. P2_E8 | reverse complement strand
GGTCTTGGGCATGGACTTGCGATCCACGCCAGGGAGCGGTTTTGCCTTGAGGGAGACCGCGGCAGAGGCTGCGCCTCTTACTGGTAGCGCTTCTTACTGGTAGCCCTTGGGGAACGGATCCGGCTCGACGAGATCGGCGGTCTCGTAGATCAGCTCGAACTGGCCATCGAGCTTGGCGCGTCCCACCCGGGTCTTCGACCACAGATGATGGTTTTCGTGGATGCGCACATAGCCTTCCGGAGCGCCCTTGAACTCGACGCCCGGCGAGGCCGCCGCGATCTTGTCGACGTCGAAGGAGCCGGCCTTCTCGACCGTCAACTTCCAAAGCCACGGGCCGAGATAGGCAGCCTGGGTGACGTCCCCGATCACGGTCTTCTCGCCCCACAGCTTCTTGAACGCGGGCACGAAGGTCTTGTTGTTCGGGTTGTCGAGCGACTGGAAGTACTTCATGCAGGCATAGGCGCCCGCGATGTTCTCGCCGCCGATGCCGTCGATTTCGTCTTCGGTCACCGAGATCGTCAAGAGCGGCTGCTTGGCGAGGTCGATGCCGGCAGCCTTGAGCTGCTTGTAGAACGCGACGTTGGAACCGCCGACGACGTCGGTGAAGATCACGTCGGGCTTGGTCAGCTTGATCTTGTTGATGACCGAATTGAACTGGGTGTTGCCGAGCGGATAATACTCCTCGCCGACGACCTTGCCCTTCAGCACGTTCTCGACGTGCTTCCGCGCGATCTTGTTCGAGGTGCGCGGCCAGATGTAGTCGGAGCCGATGAAGAAGAACGACTTCGCGCCCTTCTCCTTCGCGATCCAGTTCAGGCCCGCGAGGATCTGCTGGGTCGCTTCCTGGCCGGTGTAGATGACGTTCTTGGACTGCTCGAGGCCTTCGTAGAAGGTCGGGTAGTAGAGCATGCCGTTGTACTGCTCCATGACCGGGAGCACGGCCTTGCGCGAGGCCGAGGTCCAGCAGCCCATGATCGCCGCGACCTTGTCGTTGACGAGCAGCTTCTTGGCCTTTTCGGCGAAGGTCGGCCAGTCGCTGGCGCCGTCTTCCTGGATGAACTTGATCTTGCGGCCGAGCACGCCGCCCATGGCGTTGATCTGCTCGATCGCGAGCTTTTCAGCTTCGATCGAGCCGGTCTCGGAGATGGCCATGGTGCCGGTCGCCGAATGCAGGATGCCGACCGTCACCTCGGTATCGGTGACTGCGAGACCCGTGGTATTGACCGCCGAGGTCGCCGGGGCCTGCGCAAAAGACGCCCGCGGCAGCATCGTGATGGCCGGCACGGCCGCCATTCCCATCAATAATTTGCGCCGGAGCGGCGACAACAGGCCCTTGTTTGCTTCGTCTGACATGAGCACCCCACTTTTGTTCGAGGACACGCGATTGGTGCCGTGAGGATGGCTCGAATTTGTGCAGCGCAAGCATACGCAAGATCGCGTATACTGCACCGCAAAATGCCGACGTAGGCTTTTGGTACGGGTTTTGCGAGGGATCCGGGTCGTATCGGAGTGGGGTTAAGTGGCAGGGCGGCAGCGAATAGACCGCGTCAGGCGCCAGTACAACCAATGGGTCGCCAACCAGACGCTGGAAGACTACGCGCTGCGCTTCACGGCCAAGAGCGCGCGCCGCTGGTCCACCGCCCGCGTCGCCAACACCGCGCTGGGCGCGATCTCGTTCCTGGCGATGGAGGCGATCGGCGGCACCATCACCCTGAACTACGGCGTCACCAACGCCACCGCCGCGATCCTCGTGGTTTCGACCATCATCTTCTGCTGCGGCGTGCCGATTGCCTATTATGCCGCCAAATGCGGCATCGACATTGACCTGCTGACGCGCGGCGCTGGTTTCGGCTACATCGGCTCGACCATCACCTCGCTGATCTACGCGTCCTTCACCTTCATCTTCTTTGCGATCGAAGCGGTGATCCTGGCGTCCGCGCTCGAGATGTGCTTCGGGATTCCGCGCCCCGTAGGCTATCTCATCAGCGCCGTCGTCATCATCCCGCTGGTGGCCTACGGCATCACGCTGATCAGCCGCTTCCAGCTTTGGACCCAGCCACTCTGGATCGTGCTCCACATCATGCCGTTTGCAGCGATCGCCTGGCACAACCCACACTCCTTTACGGAGTGGCGCAAGTTCTCGGGCGAGCACGGCGACCTCAACGGACATTTCGATCTGCTGCTGTTCGGTGTTGCGGCCTCGGTCGTGTTCTCGCTCGTGGCGCAGATCGGCGAGCAGGTCGACTTCCTGCGATTCCTGCCGCGCGACCGTCGCGCCTCCAGGACCTCCTGGTGGATCGCACTGATGAGCGCTGGGCCCGGCTGGATCGTGCTCGGCGCGCTGAAGCTTCTGGCGGGCTCGTTCCTCGCCTTCTTCGCGCTCGGCCACGGCGTGCCGCCCGAAGAGGCCGCCGAGCCGGCGCATATGTATCTCGAGGCCTTTCGATACGTGCTGTCGCAGCCGGACCTCGCGCTGGCGCTGACCGGCACCTTCGTGATCCTGTCGCAGGTCAAGATCAACGTCACCAACGCCTATGCCGGTTCGATCGCCTGGTCGAACTTCTTCTCGCGCCTGACCCACAGCCATCCCGGCCGCGTGGTCTGGCTGGTCTTCAACGTCATCGTGGCGCTGCTGTTGATGGAGATCGGCGTCTACAAGGCGCTGGAGCAGACGCTGGCGCTCTATTCCAACGTCGCGATCGCCTGGGTCGGCGCCCTGGTCGCCGACCTCGTCATCAACAAGCCGCTTGGCTTGCGGCCGCAGCAGATCGAGTTCAAGCGCGCGCATCTCTACGACATCAATCCGGTCGGCGTCGGCGCGATGACGATCGCGACCATTCTCTCCATCAGCGCCTTTTACGGCCTGTTCGGGCCGACCGCGAAGGCGCTGTCGGCCTTCATCGCGCTGGCGGTTGCCTTCCTCGCCGCCCCCCTGATCGCATGGGCGACCGGCGGCAAATACTACATCGCGCGCAAACCGAAGCGGAGCTGGCAGAACATCGAGGCGATCCAGTGCTGCATCTGCGAGCACTCGTTCGAACCGGAGGACATGGCCTCCTGCCCCGCTTACGCCGGGCCGATCTGCTCCTTATGCTGTTCGCTCGACGCCCGTTGCCACGACCTCTGCAAGCCGCATGCGCGCGCACAGACGCAGTTCTCCGAGACGCTCGGCAAGATCCTGCCGCAGCCGATCTATGAGCGGATCAATTCGCAGCTCGGCCATTACATCGGCGTGTTCGTGGTCTCGGCCGGGCTCGTCGCGCTCGTGCTGGGGCTGATCTATCTCCAGACCTCCGCGAGCGTGCATGGCGAGAACATGCTCGTTTCCGACGTGCTGTGGAAGGTGTTCTTCTCGCTCAGCATCATCATCGGCGTGGTGGCCTGGCTGTTCGTGCTGGCGCAGCAGAGCCGCCGCGCCGCGGAGGCCGAGACGCGGCGGCAGACCACGCTGCTGATCCAGGAGATCGACGCGCACAAGCGCACCGATGCCGAGCTCCAGCGCGCCAAGGAGGTCGCCGAATCCGCCAACCTCGCCAAGAGCCGCTATGTCGTCGGCCTCAGCCACGAGCTGCGCTCGCCGCTGAATGCGATCAGCGGCTATGCGCAGCTCCTCGAGCAGGATGCGACGCTGAGCACCAAGCCGCGCGACCAGGTCCGCGTCGTCCGCCGCAGCGCCGACCATCTCTCCGGCCTGATCGACGGCATTCTGGACATCTCCAAGATCGAGGCGGGGCGGCTGTATCTCTCGCGCGACGAGGTGCGCCTCAGCGAATTCCTCGACCAGCTCGTCGGCATGTTCCGGCTTCAGGCCGCCGCCAAGGGCATCGACTTCGTGTTCAGGCGTCCGGCGCATTTACCGGTCGTCGTGTATGCCGACGAGAAGCGGCTGCGCCAGGTGCTGATCAATCTGCTCTCCAACGCGATCAAATTCACCCAGGCCGGCAGCGTGCAGTTCGTCGTGCATTATCGCAGCCCCGTTGCCGAGTTCGAGGTCATCGACACCGGTCCCGGCATCCAGGGCGACGATCTTGAGCGCATCTTCGCGCCGTTCGAACGCGGCGCCCTCGGTGTCTCGCAGCCGCAGACCGGAACGGGCCTCGGGCTGACCATCAGCCGGCTGCTCGCCGGCGTCATGGGCGGTGACATCAAGGTCGTGAGCACGGTCGGCACCGGCAGCACGTTCAAGGTCAAGATCCTGCTGTCGGAGGTCGCCAATCCCCAGCGCATTGCGCCGGTGGAAGCGCCGGTCTCCGGCTATCACGGCGCGCGCAAGACGATCCTGATCACCGACGACGACCCTGTTCATCGCGACCTCCTGCGCGAGGTGCTGACGCCGCTCGGCTTCATCCTGCTCAGCGCCACCGACGGCCCGGGCTGCCTCGCGCTGGCGCAGCATTGCCGGCCCGATCTGTTCCTGCTCGACATCTCCATGTCCGGCATGGACGGCTGGACGGTCGCGGAGACGCTGCGCGCGAGCGGCCATCACCAGGCCCGGATCCTGATGGTCTCGGCAAGTGCGCTCGAGGCTCATGGCACGCCGCTGGCACAGCCATTCCACGACGGCTATCTGATGAAGCCGATCGACATTCCGCGGCTGCTGGAGACGATCCGCCAGCTGCTCAAGATCGAGTGGCAGTACGGCCCGGACGAGATCGCGGTGCCGTTCTGGCAGCCCGAGAGCGGCTCACGGCCGCCGCCGCGACACATCGAGGAGCTGATCGGGCTCGGCCAGATCGGCTACGTCAAGGGCATCCAGCTGAAGCTCGACGAGATCGGCAGCGAGCATCCGGAGCACGCCGACTTCGTCGCCCAGATGCGATCGCTGGTCGACCGCTTCGATCTCGACCAGTACATGGCCACATTGAAGACGTTGCATGCGCATGAGCATTGAGTCGAAGAAGCGCGACGTCGCGCTCGTTGTGGATGACTCTCCCGAAACGCTGCGGCTGCTCACCGACGCGCTCGACGGCGCCGGCATGACGGTGATGGTGGCACTCGACGGCGCGGCAGCGAKGCGCATCGTCGACCAGATCACGCCCGACATCGTGCTGCTCGATGCGGTGATGCCCGGCATGGACGGCTTCGAGACCTGCCGCCGCCTC
>NZ_JBFUES010000539.1:0-8407 GCF_056403875.1 Bradyrhizobium sp. P2_E8 | reverse complement strand
GTTCCCGGTCGATGCGAGGACCTTAGCGCGCCCGGTTCGGAAACCGCTTAAAAAGGCTGGTTAACCCAGCGTCACCGCGGCTCATGATTGACAAGACCTTGGCGCGCATGATTGACGAGACGTTGCGCCGAAGTCGCGAATCTGAGCTTTTGGCGGGCTGAAAATGCTTGAAGTCCGCGCTACCAGGGCACATCTGTGGGTTCCGGTCCCGAACCCCGCCCCAACAGGATTTCGTTTGTGAACCCTTCACCAAGCTCGACGCTTTCGCCCAAAGCCAATAGTGACCTGTTCGATCAGTCCGCGCTGTCCGATCTCGCGCAGCGGTTGGTCGAGGCGGCGAGGCGCGCCGGCGCCGATGCGGCCGATGCGGTCGCAGTGCGCGGCGTCTCGCAAGGCGTCGAGGTGCGCGACGGACGTGTCGAGGAATCCGAGCGGTCCGAGGGCGACGATGTCGGCCTGCGCGTTCTGGTCGGCCAGCGCCAGGCGGTGGTCTCGACCAACGACGTCAGCGGCGATGCCGTGACCAAGCTCGCGGAACGCGCGGTCGCGATGGCGCGCGTCGCACCTAGCGACAAATATGTCGGCCTCGCCGATCCCGTGCTGCTCGCGCGCGACTTCCCCGATCTCGATCTGCTCGATCCCGATGTGCCGGCCACCGCCGAGCTCGAGCGCCGCGCGCTCGAAGCCGAGGCTGCGGCGCTCGCGGTGAAGGGCGTGACCAAGTCCGGCGGCGCCTCGGCCTCCGCCGGCATCGGCGGCATGGTGCTCGTCACCAGCACCGGCTTTCACGGCTCCTATCTGCGCTCCAGCCAGGGCATCTCGGCCACCGCGATATCGGGCGAGGGCACCGGCATGGAGCGCGACTACGATTTCACCTCGGCGCCGCACGGGGCCGACCTGCTGTCGCCGGAGATCGTCGGCCGTTCCGCCGGCGAGCGCACCGTGGCGCGCTACAATCCGCGCAAGGTCGAGACCTGCAAGGTCCCGGTCGTGTTCGATCCGCGCGTTGCGGGCTCCCTGGTCGGCCATGTCGTCGGCGCCATCAACGGCGCCTCGATCGCGCGCAAGACCAGCTTCCTGAAGGACAAGCTCGGCCAGCAGCTGTTCGCCAAGAACATCCGCATCATCGACGACCCCTTGCGCAAGCGCGGCCTGCGCTCGCAGACCTTCGATGCCGAAGGCGTCGCGGTGAAGCAGACCGCGCTGATCGACGAGGGCGTGCTCACGACCTGGCTGCTTGATTGCGCCACCGCGCGGGAGCTGGGCCTTGCCACCACCGGCCACGCCCATCGCGGCGTCTCGTCCTCGCCCTCGCCCGGGCCGTACAATCTGCATCTCGAGGCCGGCACGCCGACGCCGGCCGAGCTGATCGCCGACATCAAGCAGGGCTTCTACGTCACCGACCTGATCGGCTCCGGCGTCAACGGCGTCACCGGCGATTACAGCCGCGGCGCCTCCGGCTTCTGGATCGAGAACGGCGAGATCACCTATCCCGTCAGCGAGGTGACGATTGCGGGCCACCTGTTCGAGATCTTCAAGTCGATGCAGCCCGCCAACAATCTCGAGTTCCGCTACGGCATCAATGCGCCGACGGTGCGCATCGAGGGTTTGACGCTTGGCGGACGCTGACGCGAACTCTCTCGACGCGACGATCCTGACCCGCGACGCGGCGCTGCTGAAGGACACGGTGCGGGAAGCGGGCGCGCTCGCGCAGTCGATGTTCCGCACCGAGCTGAAGACATGGACCAAGGGCGCGTCCTCGCCGGTGTCGGAAGCCGACATCGCCGTCAACGACCTGCTCGAAGCGCGCCTGCGCGGTGCCACGCCCGACTATGGCTGGCTGTCGGAGGAGAGCGCCGACGATGCCACGCGGCTGTCGCGGCGGCTTGTCTGGGTGGTCGATCCCATCGACGGTACGCGCAACTACCTGGGCGGCCATGACGACTGGTGCGTCAGCGTGGCGCTGGTCGCGGACGCCGCGCCGGTGCTGGCCGCGGTGTTCGCACCGACCAGCGGCGAGTTCTTCTTCGCGGCGCGGGGCCAGGGCACGCTGCTCAACGACAAGCCGGTGCGGGCGACGCCCGGGTCAACGCTCGATTTCTCCCGCATGGCCGGCCCCAAGCCGATGGTCGAGCGGCTGAACAGCTCCGGCGGCGACATCAAGCTGCACCCGCGAATCGGCTCGCTCGCGCTCCGACTCTGCCGGGTCGCCCATGGCGCGCTGGATGCGGCTTTTGCGGGCGGCAACAGCCATGATTGGGACCTTGCGGCGGCCGATTTGATCGTGCAGGAAGCGGATGGTAGGATGAGCGACCTCTCCGGAGATCCCATCCTCTATAACCGCCGGGAAGTGGCGCACGGGGTGCTGGTGGCAGCGGGTCGCGATCGTCATGCGAGCATTGTCGCGCATTTTCGAAATCGTCCCTTGCCCTGAGCGCTTTCGCTGTGCTTGTCGAACACTGCTTTGCCGGGCAGCCCGTTAGGAACAGAACCCATGCCAGATAGTGCCCCGCAACAACTGCTCCATCTCGTCATCGGAGGCGAACTGCTCGATCTCGAGCACAACACCTTCAAGAACCTCGACGACGTCGAGATCGTCGGCCTCTATCCGAACTATGCGTCCGCTCACGTCGCCTGGCGCGCCAAGGCGCAGAGCACGGTCGACAACGCGCAGATGCGCTACTTCATCGTCCATCTCCACCGGCTGCTCGACCCGAATCAAGAAACGAAGGCGCGTTGAAAAGGCTGCTTCGCAATACGCTGCGGAGCAGCTTCGTTCAGCGTGCCGTCGGGGTCCTGGCGGCCGAATATCTGCGTCTGGTCTGGCGGACCAACAAATTCACGTTCAATCCGCCCGACGTCTATGACATCGTCGAGCCGCAGATCCCGGCGATCTTCGCCTTCTGGCACGGCCAGCATTTCCTCACCCCGTTCATCAAGAACAAGGACTGGTACAAGGCCAGGGTCCTGATCTCGCGGCATCGCGACGGCGAGTTCAACGCGATCGCCGCCGAGCGGCTCGGCATCGGCACCATCCGCGGTTCCGGCGACCATGGCGGCGCCTTCCACCGCAAGGGCGGCGTCGGCGCCTTCAAGGAAATGGTGCGGACGCTTCAGGACGGTTGTAATGTCGCCCTGACCGCCGATGTCCCCAAGCGCTCGCGCGTGGCCGGGCTCGGCATCATCATGCTGGCACGGGAATCGGGGCGGCCGATCATGCCTTTTGCGATGGCGACCAGCCGCTTCATCCGGCTCAAGAACTGGGACCGCACCACCATCAATTTGCCATTCGGGCGGGGCGCATTGGTCGGGATCAAGGAAATCCACGTTCCGCCGGACGCCGACGCCGCCATGATGGAAGCGCTGCGGCTGGAGCTGGAGGAGACGTTGAACGAGGCGACCCGGCGCGCCTATGCGCAGCTCGGCCGCCCGGGGCCGGAAGATGCCTGACACGCTCCCGATGACGCTGCGGATGTATCAACGCCTGGCCTCCGGCCTCGTGCCGCTCGCGCCTGCGCTGATCAAGCGGCGGCTGAAGCAGGGCAAGGAAGATCCCGCGCGCGTCGGCGAGCGGCGCGGCCTGTCCCGGGACGTGCGGCCGCATGGTCCGCTGGTCTGGATCCACGGCGCCAGCGTCGGCGAGGTGCTGGCCGCGGCGGCACTGATCGAGCGCCTGCGCGATCTCAATTTGCGCATCCTGCTCACGTCGGGCACCGTCACTTCGGCCGCGGTGGCGGCCAAACGTTTCCCGCCCGACGTCATCCACCAATACGTGCCGTATGATTCCCCGCGCTATGTCGCGCGCTTCCTCGACCACTGGAAGCCGTCGCTGGCGCTGTTCATCGAATCCGACCTGTGGCCGAACCTGATCCTGGCGGGCGCAACGCGACGGGTGCCGATGGTGCTGATCAACGGGCGGATGTCGCCGCGCTCCTTCCCGCGCTGGCAGCGCATGTACGGCACCATCTCGGCGCTGCTGTCGCGCTTCGACATCTGCCTCGCGCAGTCCAAGACCGATGCCGAACGCTTCTCCGCGCTCGGCGGCCGCGACGTCCTCACCACGGGCAATCTCAAGCTCGACGTGCCGGCGCCACCGGCCGATCCCGCCAAGCTCGAACGGCTGATGGCGATGACGCGCGGGCGGCCGATCATCGTCGCGGCCTCGACCCATCCGGGCGAGGACGAGATGCTGGTGGCGGCGCATCGCAGCCTCGTCGGCTTCTTCCCGCAGCTCCTGACGGTGATCGTGCCGCGCCATCCGGATCGCGGCTCCTCGATTTCGGGCCTGATCACCGCGTCGGGCCTGAAGCCGGCGCTGCGCTCGCGCGAGGAGCTGCCGACGGCGACCACCGATGTCTATGTCGCCGACACCATGGGCGAGCTCGGCCTGTTCTACCGCCTCTCGCCGATCGTGTTCATGGGCGGGTCGCTGATCCGCCATGGCGGCCAGAATCCGATCGAGGCGATCAAGCTCGGTGCTGCCATCGTCCACGGTCCGCACGTCTTCAACTTCGCCGACGTCTACGAAGCGCTCGATGCGAGCGGCGGCGCGCGCCAGGCCGACACGCAGGAGCTTCTGGTCAAGCAGCTCGGCCAACTCCTGGCCGATCCCGCCGTGCGCGACAAGCTGCAGCACGCAGGCGCAGGCGTGGTCGAGCAGCTCGGCGGCGCGCTGGAGCGCACCATGACCGCGCTCGAGCCGTATCTGCTGCAATTGCGGATCGAGATGGGAGCCGCCAATGCGTGAGCCGGCCTTCTGGTACCGGCCGCGTTCCCCACAGTCCCAAACCTCGACGGCGTCGCGCTCGCCAAATCACAAGGCGCCACCGTGATCCTGATGGACGACGGCTTCCAGAACCCGCGTCTGCTGAAGGATACCTCGTTGATCGTGATCGACAGCGAGCGCGGCATCGGCAACGGCAACGTGTTTCCCGCCGGTCCCCTGCGCGCGCCGCTGAAGGCCCAGCTCGCGCGCACCGATGCGCTGGTGCTGATCGGCGACGGCCGTGCCGCCAACGACGTCGCCGCCGAGCTTGCCAAGCGCAACAAGCCCGAGCTGCGCGCGCGCCTGAAGCCGGATGCTGCCTCGGTCGCGCAGCTGCTCGGCAAGCGGGTCTTCGCCTTCGCCGGCATCGGCGATCCCGGGCGCTTCTTCCGCACCCTGCGCGCCTGCGGCGTCGAGGTCGTGCGCACGCGTTCCTTCGCCGATCACCACGTGTTCTCGCCCGAGGAGATCGCCACGCTCGCGGCGGACGCCCGGCGCGAACAGCTCACGCTGGTGACGACGGAAAAAGACATCGCGCGCCTGCGCAGCCACGAAGGCGTGCCCGACGGCATCGTGCCGTTCGCGGTTCAGCTCGAATTCGATGACCCGGCAAAGCTGCGGCAGTTGATCAGCGACCATCTCTACAAGGCGCGCGAGCGGCGGTTCGGCAGGCGATGATTTTGCAGGGCGGGCAAAGCTGCTCCGCCGTAGCCCAACACCGCGCGCCATTGACCGGGCGACATGTCGCGGCCGATGAAGTCTCTTCCGCACATTCGGGAGTTGATGTAGCCTTGCATGAGAGCCGTCACCGGGACGTGCCGAACTCCCGGCAATCATCGGCGGCGCCCAGGTAGCGGCCTGCGATCGCGGCTCGGCAATCAGTCATGCTCACCACGCTCCAACGGCCATCAATCCGATAATGGTCAGGCACGAGACGCAGGCCACCATGACAGTATAGCATTCGGGTGTATTCATTGCTTGCTCCCAAACTGCTGCCAATTGTTTGGCCACTGCTACGCGGGAGAGATCGCCGGTCCTGGGGCCGATTCAATTCGGCACGCCGCGACCGGTCTTGCGTTGTGCGTCCGTCCTCTCATCGTCACCCTGATCCGCAGGATGATAATGCGCTTCGAGAGCTTCGGCGCGTTCAGCTGCGATCAGAAGCTGTTTCCGCATTTCAGCGAGGCGGGCGCGGCAATATTCACGATAGAGCAAGTCCAGTATGGTGGGCATGATCACCCCCATCGTTTGGCTTCCGATTTACAGACATTCCACCGCAAATTTTCGAGGTGATCGTAACCCGCCGGATGGCTCTTCGATATGAGCCCGTTCACAGACTGCGCCAATTCCAAAGCTCGATGGCCGTTTGGTTGACTTGATTGTCTGCGCGATAAAAAGAGCAGGGCCAGTTACCTAACATGCAGCATAGCAGCCCTCTGTTTCACCAAGACTTCGTCAAACAACTTAAGGGCGCCGACCCGCAACAAAGAATCCAACCACAGCGCGAAATGACTCACCAGGGAGTGCAAGCACCATGCGATGCAACGCGGATCGGTCGGAGGAGATCATTTCGGAGACGCGCAGTTGAGACGCCGACACATCCATTCCCATGCCTCGCGATAGGCTGCATGGTTCGTGCTTCCCGGCTCGACGAAATCGCTCCACTTTTCTCGGATCACCTTGCGATGGAGTCCGGGAGGTGCCGCTTCAGGACGACAAGGAATGGCTTTCCAGCGTGACGACATCATTCACGCGACATTCATCGCAAAACGCCTATCGGTCTGGGACCGATCAGGAGAATTCGATGAAACTGCCGTCCGCGACCGTCGCCGCCAGCCTTGTGTGTCTGATTGTTGCGCCGGTGTTTGCACAAACGACGCCGCCCGCCGCTTCGACCGGCACGGTGCCGGTTCCCGCGACCAAGCGCGTGACATGCCTCGGCTCGACGCAAAACCTGAAGGGGCAGGACAAGCGCGACCAGCTGCAGCTCTGCATGGCACAGGCGCGGGTCGATTGCCTGAAGCAGGCGATCGATCAGAAGGTCGTCGGCGAGCCCAGGAAGACCTTCATCAAGACCTGCGTGGGCGGCGATGCCACCGAGCAGCAATAGAAGCGCAGGCGCGGCCTCACGGCTGCGGCTTCGGCGCGCCGGGGAAATGCCGCTGCAGCACCGCGGCCGGCGTGGCATAGGCTTCTTGAAGGTCCACGCTCCAGTATTTCAATTCGTCGAGCGGGATCCGCGTGTCGGTGATCGCGCAGCGCACATAGGTCCCCGGCGAGATCACGCGGAAATCGCCGTCGAGATACTGCACCTGCGCTTCGCCATTGCCGGAAGAGCCGAACTTGTTCAGCACACGAAAGTCTCCGTGGAAGGCCTCTCCGTAAAAAAACCTGGAGGGCACGATGTGTTGGACGGGATGTAGCATAGATAGGGCGGCCTGTCCGCCCGGTAAACCCACCGGTTTGTGATGTTTTGTCGCCGTTTTCGCATGATAGTGCTTCGGGCGAAGGATCGTCCCGGCGCCAGCGGCCGGCACCTGATACGGCAGAGTCCGATGCGCCTTCGACTGACCGCCCTGTTCCTGATGCTGCTGATGTCGGCCGCGCGCGCCGCGCCTGCGCCGCAGCAGGTCGAGATTCCGCTGTCGTCCGGCGTCCTGCATGCGCAGCTCTACAAGCCCGAGGGCGCGGGGCCGTTTCCGACCGTGATCGCGCTGCATGGCTGCGGCGGCCTTGGCGGCCATGGTGATCCCGTATTGCCGCGCTATCGCGACTGGGCGGAGCGGTTGCTCAAGGCGGGTAGCGCGGTGTTGCTGCCCGACAGCTACGGCTCGCGCGAGCTTGGGCCGCAATGCCGCGTCAAGGAGACGCACGTCAAGGCGCGGCGCGAGCGTGTCGCCGACGTCGCGGCCGCGCGCGCCTGGCTGATGAAGCAGGCCTGGGTCGCGCGCGACCGCGTCAGCCTCATCGGCTGGGCCAACGGCGCGAGCACGCTGCTGTGGGCGGTGCGCCCGCAGAATGCGACGCGCGACGCAGGCCCGGATTTCCGCGCGGCGATCGCGTTCTATCCGGATTGCCGGATTTCTGCCGGCCTCGGCTGGAGCACGCGGGTGCCGACGCTGGTCTTGATCGGCGCCAATGATGACGTGTCGTCGCCGCCGGCCTGCCGCCAGATGGTCGAGGGTGCGCATGGCCGCAGCGCGCTCGCGCGCATCGTGGTCTATCCCGGCGCCTATCACGATTTCGACCACGCCAACACACCGCTGCACGCAGCTAGCGGCAGCAGCGACGCCGCCGTGCCCGAGCACGGCCATCTCGGCACCGATGCGGTCGCACGCGCGGAGTCGCAGAAGGAAGTCGCGGAGTGGCTGGCGCGGTGATGAAGATCCAGTAGCCCGGATGAGCGAAGCGCCGGGMAGACTGTTCCCGCATATCGCTKCGCTCATGCGGGCTACGAGGCGACGGATTCCCAAGCGGGGCCGCCCGAGGAACAGTTTGAGGCGGACAGCCCCGCATCGACCACCGCCCTGCACGGATAATGGCCGACGGTGAATCTACGGATCGCGCGCGGCGGTGGTTTCAGCTTATGGCGGTGCCATCATTCGACCACGATGTCGGTTAAACGCATCCCACATGCGCAAC
>NZ_JBFUES010000538.1:0-5111 GCF_056403875.1 Bradyrhizobium sp. P2_E8 | reverse complement strand
GCAGGACGCTGTCGACGAGCAGCGAGCCGATGCCCGGCCAGGAGAACAGTTTTTCGACGACGACCGCCTGCCCCATCAGCGCGCCGAACTGCAGGCCCATTGTCGTGAGAATCAGGACGAGCGCGTTGCGCATCACGTGCCACTTCACGACCCTGGTCTCGCTCATGCCCTTCGAGCGGGCCGTGCGGACGAAGTCGGCCGTCATGATCTCGAGGACCGCCGCGCGCGTCGTCCGAGCCAGCAGCGCCATCGGCGAGACGCCGAGCGTCACGGCCGGCAGGATCAGATATTTGAGGCCGCCATCGCCATAGCCGAAACTCGGCAGCCAGCCGAGTTTCAGCGCGAACAGGTACATCAGCAGCAGTCCGAGCCAGAACTTGGCCATCGAAAGTCCCGACACCGCCACGACCATCGCTGCGCTGTCGACGATACCACCCGGCCGCAAGGCCGCGACGAAGCCGAGCGGCACGCCGACCACGACCGCAAATGCCATGGACGCGAAGATCAGTTGCAACGTCGGCCCCATCCGCTTGGCGATCATGGTCGTGACCGGCTCGCGCGTCCGGAACGACGTCCCGAAATCACCGGTGGCGAGCTTCGCGACATAGGCGCCGAACCGCATGTAAACGGGCTCGTCGAGTCCGAGCTGCTTTTTCATGCGCGCCTCGACCTGCGGGTCGCTGTCATCGCTCATGGTCGAGATGATGCTGCCCGGAACGACGCTGAACAGCACGAAGACCAGCATCACGACGGCCAGTACGGTCGGAACGGTTTGCAGGAGTCGACGGATCAGGAAGGAGAGCATCGGCACTTTTCCTCTCTCCCTCCATCTGACGTCACGATGGAGGGAGCGCGATAGCGCATGTCACTTCGCGGGCGAGGTCTCGTCGACCCAGAGGTCCTCGACGTTCTGATGGGTCAGCTCCGTCGCGTTTAGCTGAATTCCCTTGAGCCAAGGCTGCACGGCCATGACCGCCTTGTTGTAGTTGAAGAACCAGACCGGCGCCTCTTCATAGAGCAGCGCATTGGCCTTTTGCAGCAGCTGGCCGCGCTTTGCGGCGTCGTCGGTCTGCCCGGCCTCGTCGATCAACTTGTCGAAGTCTGCGTTCTTGAAGTTCATGTAGTTGCAGGCCGATTGGGGCGTCGACGAGTGGAAGCATTTAAGGGCGGCCTGCGGATCCGGGCCGGACTGCTGGGAGTAGACAAACGCCTGGTAGTCGCCGCTGCGGACCACCTCCGCCAGAATCGCGGTCTCGACCTGCTTGACCTTCGCCTTGATGCCCACCTTGTCCAGCATCGGGATGACGGCCGTGACGATCGGCAGGCCCCAGCTCTCGTTCTGGCTGGTGGTCCATTCGAACTCGAAGCCTGAGGGATAGCCTGCATCGGCAAGCAGCTGCTTGGCCTTGGCGGGATCGTAGGCGTAGGGTTTCATGGTCTTGTCGTAGAGCGGCGAGGTCAGCGGCAGCCAGCTGGTGGCGCGATAGGCCTTGTTCTTGACCAGCTTGTTGATGATCAGGTCGGTGTCGATCGCATAGTTGATCGCCTGCCGGACGCGCTTGTCGGTGAACGGCTTGAAGGCGGGGTTCATCCCCATGTAGCGCGTGAAGACCTCGGCGACCTCGACGATGGTGCCCTTGAGGTCCGCGTCGGATTGATAGGCGACATACTGCGCAGGTCCCAGCACCGAAGTGTCGATCTCCTTGTTGCGGAAGGCGACATCGCGGGCCGCGGCCTCGCCCATGACCGATACGATGACCTTGTCGGCGTAGGGCTTGCCGGGCTTGTAGAACCGGTCCCACCGTTCGAGCACAATGCGCGATCCCGGCACGTGCTCGACGAACTTGAACGGTCCAAGACCGATCGGTTTCTGGATAAAGCCCTCCTTGGCGGCCTCGTCGGCGGGATAGATCGAGGTCAGCGCGGTGAAGAGGTAGAAGCCCGGATCGACCTTCTCGGTCAGCTTCATTTCGAGGGTGAAGTCGTCGATCTTCTTCAGGCCGGAAATTTCCTTGGCCTGGCCCTTCTCGACCGCGGCGGCGCCCTCGATCACGCGGACATAGCGCGCGCCTGGGTAGGCCTTGGCGCCGTCCATGATGCGGTTGTAGGACCAGATGACGTCGTCGGCGGTCATCTTGCGGCCATTGTGGAAATAGGCGTCGTCGCGAAGCTTGAAGGTGTAAACGAGACCGCCGCCCGAGACGACGACCTCCTTGGCAAGCTCCGGAACCGGCTTTCCTTCCGCGGAATCCCAGATGTAGAGCGAGCGATGCAGCGCCTTGGCGTAGATCTCGTCCTGGGCGCGCTGGGTGGTGTGAATGTCCAGGCTGGTGAAACTCGAGCCATAAGGCGCGGTCATGCGGATGGTTCCGCCCTTGCGCGGTGTCTGAGCCTCTGCTGATCCGGCGAGCGCCAGTCCCAAGCCCGCGACGATCGCAATCATCCTGAACATCATGGTCCCTCCGACAATGCAGGCGTATTCCAGTCAGCGAGTTGACCATCCGCAGCACGTCGAGCGCAAGCTCCTCTTTTCGTCTTGGATGCCGCAGTTCCTTGCAACGCATCCTCCAAGACGCCCGCCCCGGGGGCAAAGCCCTCAGGATGAGGCCGTGCTCTGCGGCGAGACCTTCAATCCATCGAGAATCGGAAGCGGAAACAACGATCTACGAACGGTGAACGCCTTGCGCGATCGATGCGACCAAGCTCAGGACAAGGGCCTTGGCCCGAAGATCTGGTCGCGATGGGAATCCGGACATGAAAAGCCGAACGCTAGGTGCTTTGCTTATCGGCGGACTGGTCGCCGCGACGGCCGTGCTGGCAAGCCCGGTCGCGGCCAGCCTCGGCCGGTACAGCGAGGCGGACAGCATCCGGTTCGGCTGGAGTCGCACCACCGGCGTGAACGACTATCTTGACGAAACGGGGTGGGCGGTCCGGGGCCATGACACTCCGGATAATTTCGTCGAACGACTGCTCAGCATCCCCGTCGGAGCGGTCGCACGGGGCGCTGGTGCGGGTTTCGAAGCCAGGGTTTCCCAAGGCACCGGTCTGCCACTGCCAGAAAGCTGGAGCATCGCCACGGCGAAGAATTCGCCGTTCATCACGTCGGTCTACGCCGAGACCCCGCGCGATCTCGCAGCGGTGCTCGGCTTCTATCGCGCCGAGCTCGGCAAGCGTGGCTGGATCGAGACGGTGGTCGAACCAGACCGGGCCGTGATCACCTTCACGACGGTCCGTGGACCGGTCCTGCTCCGGCTTTCCCGTCAGAACGACAGGACAATCGCCGAACTTTCGCTGCGCAAGCCGGGTATCGCGAATGCCGGCCTCCTGCCGAGGCCGAGGCAGGCAAAGCTGATGCTCGGCAACAAGTCGGACGAGGGGGCGGTCATCACCGTCGCCGACCAGACCATCAAGCTGGCGGCGCACGCMGGCGAGAAACTGGCGCACTCCGACTCCGCCGCATCCGAAATACCGGACAGCCAAAAGATCGATCTGCCRCCCGGCAAGTACAAGGTCACCCTCAAGGTCGAGGGTGGCACGGTCCAGATCCGGGAGTTCGAGGTCGCGGCCAACGAGACCTGGGGTCTGCTGGCCGGCACAGACGGCGTCCTGCTGCCGATGCGGCTCTATTGAAGCGCATCGGCCTTTAGCCGTTCGCAAACTCCGGCATCCAGTCCCGCAGCTTTCGCGCGGCGCCGGTGACGTCGGCGATCGATGGGAAGGCCCCCGCCTCCACCATCATCGCCCGCGCCAGCCGCACGGCGCGCGCCTCGCTGATCGCCCGCCTCCGCGGATCCTCGATCTGCTCGAAATCGATGTTGTGGGCGAGGCCGAAGATGCGGCGGATGGTTTTGGCCGCGGCGAAGCCGACCGCATCGGCGAACAGKCGCTGCATGTAGGCCTGCCGCTCGGCCTCCAGCCGCGCCGCGCCCGTCTCGCCGGCGAAGAGCGAGGCCGGATAGGCGTCACCGGCGGCTCCGGCGCGCCAGAGATCGAGGAATTTGCGGGCGAACTCGTTCCAGACCTGCTCGACCGTTTCCAGCACCCAGCCCTCGAACGCAGCCCGTTCGCCCGGCGCGCGCTCGTGACCGGCGGAGGCGAAATAGGCCATCAGCAGATTGGCCAGCACGGCGCCGACGTCGAACCCCATCGGGCCGTAGAATGCGAATTCCGGGTCGATCACCCGCGTCTGGCTGTCGGTGACCATGATCGAGCCGGTGTGGAGATCGCCGTGGAGCAGTGCCTCGGGACTTGCCATGAACTTCAGCTTCAGCCGGGAGATGGCGACGTGCAGGTCCATGTCGTCACGCAACGACGCTGCCAGGCCGTCGAGGTAAGGCGCGGTCCAGCGGTTCTGCTCGGCGATGCGGTAGGGATCGGTGAAGATCAGATCCTCGGTGATCTTGCACAGCGCATGGTTGCCGGCGAAGGCGGCGATGCCCTCCTTCTTCTCGGCCGCGGAGAGCGCGAGGTCGGACGTGAAGAACAGCGTCCGCGCCATGAAGGTGGTGATGTCGCCCGCAAAGCGCGGATATTGCGCTGCCGCGACCAGCCCCTTGCGCATGATGATGTGGGGCTCGAGCAGCTCCATCACCGTCAGCGCCAGTGTCTCGTTGTGGTGCAGCAGCGCCGGCACGAGGCCGGGCGCGAGGTCAGCCTGCTTTGACAAGGCGAGATATTCGTAATGAGCCCGCGACAGCGGCAGCGGCCAGCTCTCGCCGACGAGGCGGACATAGGGCAGCGCCTGCTTCACGGCGACGCCGCCGCGATCGCCCTTGACGATGAAAACGAGATTGAGATTGCCGTCACCGACCTCGGTGATCGACCAGGACACCGGCTCAGCGCCGAGCAGCGCCACGAGATCCGGCAGACCCGCGAGATAATCCCGCAAGGCCGCCTCATGCAGAATCCGGTAATCCCCCCGCCCCTCGGTCATGACGATCCCATCCCATGCTTGGCATGGCCGGATCGTTACTCCCGTTCCAGGAAGCTCGAGCCGATCCCGGCCTTTCTTTTGATGGGATCGTAATCACAATAGACGCCGTCCGCCAACAGCGTGTAGCTGGCGCTGACGTTGTATTTGTCCAGCTTGACCGAATTCAACCCGATCACCG
>NZ_JBFUES010000537.1:0-5121 GCF_056403875.1 Bradyrhizobium sp. P2_E8 | reverse complement strand
GACCCAACGGTTGCGGCAAGTCGAATCTCGTCGAAGCGCTGCGCTGGGCGATGGGCGAGACGTCGTACAAATCGTTGCGCGCCGCCGACATGGACGCGGTGATCTTCGCTGGCTCCGGCAACCGTCCGGCACGCAACCACGCCGAAGTGACGATGACGATCGACAACGCCGATCGCACCGCGCCGGCGGCGATGAACGACAGCCAGCTTCTGGAAATCTCCCGCCGCATCGAGCGCGAGGCCGGCTCGGTCTATCGCATCAACGGCCGCGACGTGCGCGCCCGCGACGTGCAGATCCTGTTCGCGGACGCCGCCACCGGCGCACGCTCGCCCGCCCTCGTCCACCAGGGCAAGATCGGCGAGATCATCCAGGCCAAGCCCGAGCAGCGCCGCCGCGTGCTGGAAGACGCCGCCGGTGTCGCCGGTCTCCATGCCCGCCGCCATGAAGCCGAGCTGCGGCTCAAGGCGGCCGAAACCAACCTCACCCGCGTCGAGGACGTGATCGGCCAGCTCTCCGGCCAGATGGAAGGCCTGAAGAAGCAGGCCCGCCAGGCCGTGCGCTACCGCGAGGTCGCGGCCAAGGTCCGCAAGGCCGAAGCCACGCTGTTCCATCTGCGCTGGATCGGCGCCCATGCCGACGTCAACGAATCCGGCCAGACGCACGATCTCGCCGTCCGCGAGATGGCCGAGCGTACCCAGCACCAGGCCGAAGCCGCCCGCATCCAGGCCATCCGCGCCGCCGAGATGCCGGCGCTGCGCGATGCCGAGGCGCGCGCCGCGGCCGGGCTCCAGCGCCTGACCAATGCCCGCGAGCTGCTCGACCGCGAGGAAGAGCGCGCCAAGGAGCGCGTCGCCGAGCTCGAGCGCCGCCTCGCCCAGTTCGAGGGCGACATCTCCCGTGCCCAGCAGCAGACCATGGACGCCGACGTCGCGCTCCAGCGCCTCGACAGCGAAGATGCCGAGCYGAAGGAAGAGATCAAGTCGCGCGTCGAGAAGCGCTCCGGCGTCGACGAGCGCGTCGGCGAAGCCGAGGCGGTGCTGACCGAAACCGAGCAGCAGTTCGCCGAGCTCACCACCGCGCTCGCCGACCTCACCGCCAAGCGCAATCAACTCGAAGCCAATGTCCGCACCCACCGCGACAAGCTCGCCCGGCTCGACCAGGAGATCGCGAACGTCGCGGCCGAGGAGCAGAAGCTTGCTGATGAAACGGGCGGCTTCGGCGACCTCGACGAGCTGACCGCCACGGTCGAGAACGCCGAGCAGACGCTTGCGGCCTCGGAGGCCGCAGCCCAGGCGAGCGAAGCTGCGCACGTCGCTGCGCGCCAGACGCTGGAATCCTCGCGCTCGCCGCTGAACGAGGCCGACAAGCGCGTGCAGCGGCTCGAGACCGAGGCCCGCACGATCTCCAAGATCGTCAACGGCGAGACCAAGAATCTGTGGCCGCCGATCATCGACGRCATCACTGTCGACAAGGGTTTTGAAAAGGCCATCGGCGCCGCGCTCGGCGACGATCTCGATGCACCGATCGACCCGTCGGCGCCGATGCGCTGGACCAATGTCGGCGAGACCGACGGCGATCCGGAGCTGCCCGAAGGCGTCGTGCCGCTCGCGAACCACGTGCAGGCCCCGGCCGAGCTGGCCCGCCGATTGGCGCAGATCGGCGTTGTGCCGCGCGAGCGCGGCGCCGAGCTGGTCTCGCAGCTGAAGACCGGCCAGCGGCTGGTCTCGCCCGAAGGCGACGTCTGGCGCTGGGACGGCTTCGTCGCGGCGGCTCACGCCCCGACCGGCGCAGCACGCCGCCTTGCCGAACGCGCCCGCCTCGTCGACATCGAGAACGAGCTGGAGCAGGCCCGCATCGACGCGCAGATCAAGCGCCAGGCGCTGGAGAATGCCGAGTCCGAATTGCAGATGGCGGCCAGCACCGAAGGCGCGAGCCGCGAAGCCTGGCGCGCCGCACAGCGCGAGCTCAACACCGCGCGTGAGCGCCATGCCACGGCCGAGCGCGAGATCAGCCGCCACGCCGCGCGCAAGGCGACGCTGTCGGAAGCGCACAGCCGTCTCGCCGCCGACCGCGCCGAAGCCGAGGCCGCCTACGAATATGCCGAGGCCGGCATCTCCGAACTGCCGTCGAGCGAGGACACCGAGACCCGTCTCGCCGCCGTCCGCAGCGACATCGAAGGCCATCGCCGCATGGCCGCCCAGGTCCGCGCCGAGGCGCAGGCGCTGGCGCGCGAGGCCGAGCTTGCCGACCGCCGCGTGCAGGCGATCCTCGCCGAACGCACCGAGTGGGCGAACCGCAAGGAGAGCGCGGCCTCCCACATCGACACCATCCAGGCCCGCATCGCCGAACTCACGATCGAACGCAGTGAGCTCGAAAACGCGCCGCAAGTGTTCGCCGAGAAGCGCAGCGCGCTGATCACCGAGATCGAATACGCGGAAAACGATCGCCGCATGGCCGCGGACGCGCTCGCCTCGGCTGAGACCGCGATGGCCGAAACCGATCGCGTGGCGAAATTGACCCTCGAGGCGCTCTCCAGCTCCCGCGAAGCCACCGCCCGCGCCGAGGAGCGCATGGAAGGCGCGCGGCGCCGGCTCGAGGACATCGAGCGCGAGATCCGCGACATGCTGGAGGTCGAGCCGCAGGCCGTCGCCGGCCTTGCCGAGATCGAGCCCGGCGCGGAGCTGCCGCCGCTGCACGACATCGAGGAAGACCTCGAAAAGATGCGCCGCGACCGCGAGCGCCTCGGCGCAGTCAACCTGCGAGCGGAGGAAGAGCTGCGCGAGGTCGAGACCCAGCACAACGGCCTCGTCACCGAGCGCGATGACCTCGTCGAAGCCATCAAGCGGCTGCGCCAGGGCATCCAGAGCCTCAACAAGGAGGCCCGCGAGCGGCTGCTGACCTCGTTCGAGGTCGTCAACAACCACTTCAAGCGCCTGTTCGTCGAGCTGTTCGGCGGCGGCGAGGCCGCGCTGCACCTGATCGAGAGCGACGACCCGCTGGAGGCTGGTCTGGAAATCATCGCCAAGCCGCCGGGCAAGAAGCCGCAGACGCTGTCGCTGCTCTCGGGCGGCGAGCAGGCGCTGACCGCGATGGCGCTGATCTTCGCGGTGATCATCTGGGTTTGGGCGGCGGCGAGCTGCTCGCGCAGCTTCGACAGATGGCCGCCCGCCAGATGCCCGGTCTCATGCGCGAGCACCCCGATGATCTGGTTCGGCGTCTCCGATTGGAGGATTGCGCCGTAATTGACGAAGATGCGGCGGCCGTCCGCGACGAACGCGTTGAACGAGCCGTCGTTGATGATCACCATCTGGATGTTCTGCTTTTCCAGACCGGCGGCGCGCAGGATCGGGCGCGTATATTCGCGCAGCAACTGCTCGGTCTCGGTGTCGCGCAGGACCGGCGGGCCCTTCTGCTGCGCCCGTGCCGCCGGGAGCGGCAGCAAGGCGATCGCCGCGGCCGTGACGAGGGCGGTGAGGGCGGAGGTCTTTTTGCGCAATGCGATCTGGAGCAACATCAAGCGGTCTTGGTCAAACGGTCTTGGCAAGTCGTCTTGGCAAGCAGTTTCGTGATTGGTTTTGGCGATTGGCGGCAGACCGGATACGCGATATGGCCTATGAGCCTTACCCCTTATGAGCCGTACAATGCGGCCAGTCTGGGGCGCAAGCGCCCCGTTCCCCGGACCGGACGGACCGGTCCGCCAGCGAAATAGCAGAAATCGATGCACGATGCGACATTGAGGAACCGGTTGGGACAGTGGCTCGAGCCCTCCCGCCGTAGCGATGTTCCCCCGTTCATGGTCATGGACGTGATGGCCGCGGCGGCCCGAATCGAGGCCGCCGGGGGCCATGTCATCCATATGGAGGTCGGCCAGCCCGCGGCCGGCGCGCCGAAGACCGCGATTGCGGCCGCGCACGCGGCGCTCGAGGCGGGGCGGATCGACTATACCTCCGCGCTCGGCATCCCCTCCTTGCGCGAGCGGATCGCGCGGCACTATCGCGACGTCTATGGCTGTGAGGTCAGCGCCGAGCGGATCGTGGTGACGACGGGCTCCTCGGGCGGCTTCATCCTCGCCTTCCTGTCGATGTTCGAGCCTGGCGATCGCGTCGCCGTGACGGTGCCGGGCTATCCGCCGTACCGCCATATCCTCACCGCGCTCGGCTGCGAGCCGGTGCTGATCGAGACCACCAACGAGACACGCCACGCGCTCACCGGCGAGGCGCTGCTTGCCGCCCATCGCAAGGCGCCGCTGAAGGGTGTGCTGGTCGGCAGCCCCGCCAATCCGACGGGAACGATGATGTCCCGCGAGGCGCTGTCCGGCCTGATCGCGGCGGCCGAAGACGCCAAGATCCGCTTCATCTCGGACGAGATCTATCACGGGCTCGACTATGCGTTTCCGGCGGTGACGGCGGCGGCATTGTCGGACCACGCCCTCGTGATCAACTCGTTCTCGAAGTATTTTTGCATGACGGGCTGGCGCGTCGGCTGGATGGTCGTGCCGGAGATTCTGGTGCGGCCGATCGAGCGGCTGCAGCAGAACCTGTCGATCTCGGTGCCGTCGCTGTCGCAGATCGCGGCCGAGGCCGCCTTCGACGGCGCGGCCGAGATGGAGGAGATCAAGCACGGCTATCAGGAAAACCGGCGCATCCTGATCGAAGGATTGCCCAAGGCCGGCCTCACCAGGTTCCTGCCGGCCGACGGCGCCTTTTATCTCTATGCCGATGTCTCGGACTTCACCTCCGACAGTTTCGAGTTCGCCAAGCAGATGCTGGAAYAGGCGAATGTCGCGGCAACGCCCGGCCTCGATTTCGATCCCATCCATGGCCGCTCGTTCATCCGCTTCTCTTACGCGCGTTCGGCGGAGGAGATGCGGGAGGCAGTTGACCGGATAGCTCACTGGCTTAAATAGCCGCCAGTTTTCGCCCCACCTCCGGAGTTCACCTTGTCTGACCGATCCGTCCCGTCCGCTGCTGCACCGCATTCTCCTCTCGCCGCATTGATGTGGCCGACCCGGCCGGGTGAAACCGTGGGCGGCCTCCGCGCCTTCGTGCTGATCGCGCTCGGCACAGCGCTGCTGGCGCTGTCGGCCAAGGCGAACCTGCCGCTGCCTTACGTGCCCATGAC
>NZ_JBFUES010000536.1:0-5966 GCF_056403875.1 Bradyrhizobium sp. P2_E8 | reverse complement strand
CGATGCGGTCGCGCGCGAGCTTGAGCGCATCCAGCGTCGCGGCATCGCAGGCCTTCACCGCGGCTTCGATCTCGGCGGCCGAGATGCGAAGGCCGGATGCGTCCAGCGTCAGCCGGTCGAACTTTGCCGTGGCCTCGAGCAGGGCCGCGTCGCCACGCTTCGCCACGTCGTCGACGATCGCGCGCGCGGCGGCCTCCACGTCGGCCGAGACCTCGCGCTTGGCGGCGAGGAAGGCCGCGAATCGCTGGTCAAAATCGGCGCTGCTGCGGTCGAGGCGAACGGGCATGTCTGGCTTGGCTTCTGGCTGGTTTCTCGGGGCGGATTGGCGCACCAGGTCCCCTGCTCAATGGCGCGGCGGCCTCCCGCCGTCAACCCTTGGCAGGTGTCGTCCCGGCCTGGCGCTGGTATACCGCCTCACCCCTCCCCTTCGATCGCCGCCCCCAGTTCGTCCGCCCCAAGATCGGTCAGCTCGCATTCCAGGCATTCGACGTCGAGGCGGATGGCGCCGCCCTGGGCGAACAAGAGCAGGGCGCTGCCGCCGGGCTCCTCGTCGCGGCCGTCCTGGGAGTGAAACTCGATCCCGACGAGGTCCAGAACCTTGTCCGGGGCTCCGATGTCGATGTTGCGCGATTTGCAGGCAAGCACGCGGTCGAAGCGGAGCGCGGCGACCAGTCGGCGCGGCTCGGCCTCGCCGTCCAGCGTCTGCTCCCAGTCCAGCCGGCTCATGCCGACTACCAGCCGCTTCTCGCTCTGCCGCCAGATAATGTCGGCGGCCTGCACCCGGGCATCCTGCACATGGGTGGAGATCACGGCGAGATCGTCGGCATCGAGCGCGATCAGTTTGAGCTGGGGCGACATCGCCGGCATTTCTCCTCGGGGGCGGATACGGCCCAACGCGCGCGGCCGCGGAAATTTCCCTAGACCTAACAACCCGGCGGACTAGAGACTATTGATATCCTCCATCTCCAGCACCTTGCGCGGATACCCCTGCCGGGCGACGTGGATCATGGCGCGGCCCATTTGCTCGGTGGAGGTGACGAGCCGCGGCGAAATCCGGCGAAGCACCGACCAGAGTGGCCAGGTTGCGGTATACACGCCCTGCACCCAGGCGGTCTTGGAGCGGGCACCATGCAGGGGCTGGATCGCGCCGGGCCGGAACATGTAGGCGCCCTTGAACGGCAGCTTGAGCAGATCGTTCTCGGTCTTGCCCTTGATCCGCGCCCACATCCGCGGGCCCTGCTCGGTGGAATCGGTGCCGGCGCCGGTGACATAGGTGAAGATCATCTGCGGATTGAGCGTCGCCAGCGTCGTCGCAGCGGCGAGCGTGAGGTCGTAGGTGAGATGACGGTAGCGCTCCTCGTTCATGCCGATCGAGGAGACGCCGAGGCAGAAGAAACAGGCGTCGAAGCCGGTGAGCCGAGACTCGATCGCCGAATAATCCAGGAAATCGTCGTGGATGATCTCGGTGAGCTTGGCGTCGCGCACGCCGGTCGGGCTGCGGCCGACCACGAGCACGCGGTCGATGCCGGCATCGACCAGGCACTCGCGCAAGACGCCCWGCCCGACCATGCCGGTCGCGCCAAAGATGATGATTTGCATCGGGACGTCCCCAACAGTGTCGCGGCTCATGCGGCGACCACGATCTCGTCGAAGGATACACTGGTCAGCGTTGCCGAGACATCCCACAGCATGGCCGCCGCAGCGAAATCCTTGGCCTGCGGCATGATCTTCGCCGGCGCTGGCGGCCCCTTCAATTCGTAGAACCCGTTCGGACCGTAATAGCCGCCGGGCTCGGCCGCTGGAGATGTCGCCGCGAACAACGTCGGCAGCGCGCCCTCGGCAGCGGACTGGCTGATCAAGGGTTGGAGCCACCGTCCCACCCGCCACGAGAGGGTGTTGGCGCCCGGCCCRTTCGAAATGAGATCGGTCCGCGCGTAGCCGGGATGGGCGGCAAGGCTCGTCACGCCCCAGCCGGCCGCGAGGCTGCGACGCTGCAACTCCAAGGCAAACATCAGCATCGCCAGCTTGGACTGGCAATAGGCCCGCCACGGACGATAGGAACGCTTGCCTTGCAGATCATCGAAATTGATTGCGCCGGAGCGGTGCGCAAGGCTCGAGAGATTGACGACACGAGACGCCTTCGCCCGGCGAAGCTGCGGCAACAGGCGCGCCGTCAGCGCGTAGTGTCCGAGATAATTGGTGCCGAGCTGCATCTCGAAGCCATCCTCGGTCTGCTGCCGTTTCGGCAGCGCCATCACGCCGGCATTGTTGACGAGGAGGTCGAGCTGCTCGTTGCCGGCGGCAAAGCGCCTGGCGAAATCGGCGACGGAGGACAGGCCGGCGAGGTCGAGATGCTCGTAGGCGATCAGCGCATTGGGAAACCGCTCGCAAATGCCCTCGATCGCCTGCAGGCCCTTTGCGTCGCTGCGTCCGGTGAGTATGACAATGGCACCGGCGCCCGCCAGCGCCATCGCCGTCTCGTAGCCGAGCCCGCCCGTCGCGCCGGTCACGACGGCGGTCCTGCCGCTGAGGGAGGGGATGTCCGCCGTGGTCCAGTCAGTCATGCCATAGCTCCAGGCTATCGGGGGGTGGAAAAAGGCCCGCGACCGGTCCAAATGTGCACTAAGTGCAAATTTGCAAGAGGTGAAATAATTTGAAGGCTTCGAAGCACGCCAGGAAACGCGCCAAGCCCTTGTCCTCCGGAGAAAAAACGCCGGCGGGGCCCGGCCTGCGCGAGCGCAAGCAGCAGCAGACCCGCGAGCGGCTGAAGCGCGCGGCGATGGCGCTGTTCCTGGAGCGCGGCTTCGAGGCCGCGACCATCGACGACATCGCGGCCGCTGCCGATGTCTCGCGCCGCAGCTTCTTCCATTATTTCGCCTCGAAGGAAGACGTGGTCGCCGCCTGGCAGGAGGATGCCGCGGCCGCGCTGGTCGCCGGGATTCTCGCACGGCCAGCGGACGAATCCATGCTGACGGCGGCGGAGAATGCGATCGCGGCGGCGGTCAAACGGATCGATCCGACCGAAGCGGCTGCGATGTCGCGGCTCAAGCGCGACAATCCCGCGCTCCACGCGCGCGACCAGCTCAAATACGAAAAGCTCGAGCGCGCCCTCGCGGACGGGCTTGCGCAGCGCGCCGGCCGCAAATCGGACCGGCTGAAGGCGCGGCTCGTCGCCATGATCGCCACCGGCGCGATGCGCGTCGGCGGCGAGAGCTGGATCGGCGAAGGTGCGCGGGAGAAGCCGGAAGCTTTCGTGAAGCGCACGTTCGATGCGATCAGGGCGATATTGAAGTGAGTATGCTTCCCTCCCCTGGAGGGGAGGGTAAGCGCGACCTCAATCCCTGAAAAACGCCAGCAGGTCGGCGTTGATGGTCTCGGCGTGCGTGGTCGGCATGCCGTGGGGGAAGCCCTTGTAGGTCTTCAGGATGCCCTTCTTGAGCAGCTTGGCGGACAACGGCGCGGAATCGGCGTAAGGCACGATCTGGTCGTCGTCGCCGTGCATCACCAGCACGGGCACGTTGATCTTCTTGAGATCCTCGGTGAAGTCGGTCTGCGAGAACGCGACGATGCCGTCGTAATGCGCCTTGGCGCCGCCCATCATGCCCTGGCGCCACCAGTTCTGGATCACCGCTTCCGACGATTTGGCGCCGGGACGGTTGTAGCCGTAGAAGGGCCCGGCGGCGATGTCGCGGTAGAAGGCCGAGCGGCCGGCGGCGAGCTGGACCTGGAAATCATCGAACACGCTCTTCGGCAGGCCGCCGGGATTGGCCGCCGTCTGCACCATCAACGGCGGCACCGCGGAGAGGATCGCGGCCTTCGCCACCCGGCTCTCGCCGTGGCGCGCGATGTAGTGCACGACCTCGCCGCCGCCGGTGGAATGGCCGACGTGGATGGCATTCTCGAGGTCGAGATGCGCGGTGACCGCCGCAAGATCGTCGGCATAGTGATCCATGTCGTGGCCGTCGGCGACCTGCGCCGAGCGGCCGTGGCCGCGGCGGTCATGGGCGATGACGCGGTAGCCGCGGGTGACGAAGAACATCATCTGCGCGTCCCAATCGTCCGACGACAGCGGCCAGCCATGGCTGAACACGATCGGCTGGCCCGAGCCCCAATCCTTGAAAAAGATCTCGACGCCGTCTTTGGTAGTGATGGTGGGCATGAATGGCTCCTTCTTACGTTCGAGTCATTCCGGGGCGCGCATCAGCGCGAACCCGGAATCTGGAAATTGTCGCGCGAGATTCCCGGTGCGCAATTGCGCACCATGGCTCATCGCTGCGCGGTGCCCCGGAATGACGAGGGATCGGCGATCAGGCAAACGCCATCGGCTTGAAGCGGCGCCAGGCGCCGATGGTCAGCACCACGAAGAACACCAGCACGATGCCCTGCACCACGGCGAACACCGGGCCGGACGGCGGCGCCGGCGGCACGGCGGGCGCGAGCGCGGCGAGCGCCGGCACCTTCAGGAACGACTGGATCACCAGCACGAAGACGTTGAAGTACAGTGAGATCATCGCGGTCACGATGTAGACCGGACGCCAGACGCCCGCGAGCTTCATGCCGTAGAGCGCGATGCAGGCGATCGCGAGCAGCACCAGCGAGATGATGCCGATGATGTGCGAGGGCAGCAGCTCCTTGAACGGAAACAGGAAGCCGGTCGCGCTGGTGAGGATCGTGAACAGCAGGAAGATCGCGGTGAGGCCCGGCATCGGCTTCGAGCCGAGCAGGCCGAACATCACGACGAGGCCGGCGACGATGGCGATCAGGCTGATGATGACATGGACCAGCGTAAGGGCGGGCAAGCTCAACCCAAGAACCATGACATCTCTCCTTCTCTTTCACTCTGCATTGAGACGGAGATTAGTATTACGGTCCTCATTGGATGGCTACACGCGCAATGTCACAGGCTCGTGCGGAGCCATGCGTCGTCGTGCGAATCGACAAACGCATGGCTGAATTTTTTGCATCGCTGTCACAAACGTGCCTTCCGCGCTGCCGAATGCCGCCTGGATGTCGGCCACGCTGTTGAAGCTAAGGATGGCGACGAGGTGGACCCCGGAAGGTCCTGCGGGGGAGCCGACCGGCCCCGTGCTGACGGCGTATTTCGTCAGGCCGGGCAATTTCTTGGCGAGCGGAATGTGAGTCTCGGCATAATGCTTGTCGAAGGCGGCAGCGTCCTTGGGCGTCTTGTAGAGCACGACGAGTTCGGCCATTTAGTCCTCCCTTGAAACTGTTGTTGGTAGATCCTCATGGTGAGGAGGCGCGTCAGCGCCGTCTCGAACCATGAAGGCCCGGCTTTGGCAGCTGGGCCTCGATCCTTCGAGACGCGCGCTTGGGCGCGCTCCTCAGGATGAGGGGATAGTCTGTGGGACACGTCAGGATGGCAAGCCATAATCCGCTTGCCATCTGCTTGTCTTGTCCTTGACTAAAGCGCCGGTTTTGCGGCGTCGCCGAGATAGCCATGCAGAGAGGCAACGACCTGCGCGCCCTCGCCAATGGCGCCGCCGACGCGCTTGACCGAGCCGGAGCGGACGTCGCCGACGGCATAGACGCCGGGCACGGAGGTCTCGAGCGGCGCGACCAGCCGGCCCAAATTCTGCTCGGACTGCGCGCCTGTGACGACGAAGCCGCCGCGATCGAGCGTCACGCCGCAGCCGTCGAGCCAGCCGGTGGCGGGATCGGCGCCGACGAACAGGAAGAGATTGCGGATGTCGGCGAAATCCTCGTCGCTCGACAGCCGGCTCTTCCAGCGGATGCGCCGCAACAGCGAGGCCTCGTCGCCCTCGAGCGCCGTGATCTCGGTGTTGAACATCAATTCGATGTTCGGCGTCGCTTCGATGCGCTCGATGAGATAGCGCGACATGCTGGCGCCGAGACCGCCGCCGCGAATGATCATCAGCACCTTCTTGGCGTGACCCGACAGGAACACGGCGGCCTGGCGCGCCGAGTTGCCGGCGCCGACGAGCGCG
>NZ_JBFUES010000535.1:0-5142 GCF_056403875.1 Bradyrhizobium sp. P2_E8 | reverse complement strand
CCGCCAGCATGGTCCGCGTGTCGCAGCAGCGTGCGGCGATGGGCGAGGATTTCAACCAGCTCTCGGGCGAGGACGCGACCATCCTCGGTTACATGGCCCATGGCGGCCATGGCTGCATCTCGGTGACCTCGAACGTCGCGCCGCGGCTGTGCTCGGAGTTCCACACCGCCTGGCAGAAGGGCGATCATGCCACCGCGCTGAAGCTGCACGACAAGCTGATGCCGCTGCACAACAACCTCTTCATCGAGAGCAATCCGGCGCCGATCAAGTACGCGATGTCGCTGCTCGGCAAGCTCGACGAGACGCTGCGGCTGCCGATGGTGCCGGTGTCCGAGCCGACGCGCGTTGCCGTGCGCAGCGCCATGGTGCACGCCGGCCTGATCAACTGACACGGTAGCCTTTCCGGGGAGCCTTTCATGAGCGGGGTCGACGAAACGGGCAGGCGGATGCTCAAGGAGTTCCGCGAGTTCGCCATGAAGGGCAACGTCGTCGATCTCGCGGTCGGCGTCATCATCGGCGCGGCCTTCGGCGCCATCGTGACTTCCTTGGTCGGCGACGTGATCATGCCCTTGATCGGCGCCGTCACCGGCGGGCTCGACTTCTCGAACTACTTTACCCCCTTGTCGAAGGCGGTCACCGCCACCAACTTGGCGGATGCTAAAAAGCAAGGCGCGGTCTTGGCTTGGGGCAGCTTCCTCACGCTGACGATCAACTTCATCATCATTGCCTTCGTGCTGTTCCTGGTGATCCGCGCCATCAACACGCTGAAGCGCAAGGAGGAGGCGGCACCGGCCGCTCCGCCGAAGCCGTCGGCCGAGGTCGAGCTGCTGACCGAGATCCGCGATCTCCTCAAGAAGTCTTGACGCGCACGCTTCACCCAAACTGTTAGCGTCCGCGCGTATCTCACTCGGGTTTTTTTGCCATGGCCGACAAGAACGAACGACCAATCAAGGTCATGGCGGAAAATCGCAAGGCCCGCTTCAACTATGCGATCGAGGATACGGTCGAGGCGGGCATTGCGCTGACCGGCACCGAGGTCAAGTCGATCCGCAACGGCAAGAGCACGATCGCGGAATCCTACGCCGACTCGAAGAACGGCGAGATCTGGCTGATCAACGCCACCATTCCCGAATATCTCCAGGGCAACCGCTTCAACCACGAGCCCAAGCGGCCGCGAAAGCTGCTGCTCCATCGCCGGCAGATCAACAAGCTGATCGGCGCGGTGGACCGCGAGGGCATGACGCTGATCCCGCTCAAGCTCTACTTCAACGAGCGCGGTCGGGCCAAGCTGCAGCTGGCGGTTGCGAAAGGCAAGAAGCTGCACGACAAGCGCGAGACCGAGAAGAAGCGCGACTGGAGCCGGGAGAAGGGCCGCCTGCTCAGGGCGAGGGGATAGCGGGATGAATCAGAAGAACCTGCTCGAGGTCGACTGGAGCAAGATTCCGGCGCCGGCCGATGATGGCGGCGCCGCGCACCTGCCGGGCATGACGCTGCCCGCGATCGGCCTGCTCGCGACCGACGACACGTCAGTGATGCTGTCGGCGCTGTCCGGCCGTACCGTGGTGTTCGCCTATCCGCGCACCGGCGAGCCCGGCAAGATCTCGCTGGTCGACGATTGGGACATGATCCCGGGCGCGCGGGGCTGCACGCCGCAGACCTGCGCGTTTCGCGATCTGTTCGCCGAGCTGAAGGCCGCCGGCGCCGCTCATGTGTTCGGCCTCTCGACCCAGAGCAACGCATACCAGACCGAGATGGCCTCGCGCCTGCATCTGCCGTTTCCGGTGCTGTCGGACGAGAAGCTGGCGCTGACGCGCGCCCTCAAACTGCCGACCATGGAGGTCGCAGGCCTGACGCTGATCAAGCGCCTCGCGCTGATCATCGACGACGCCAAGGTCTCGCATGTGTTCTATCCGGTGTTTCCGCCCGACCGGAACGCCGGCGATGTCCTGGACTGGCTGAAGGCCAATCCCGTCAAAGGCTAGACCGAGGGCTAGTCCAGGTCGGCCTTCACCTTCGCGAACACGGACCGGAACATGTCCGGCGTCAGCACGCCGGTGTTCGTGTTGTAGCGCGAGCAGTGATAGCTGTCGTAGAGCCTGAACGCGCCGGCCTGATGCACCGCGCCGTGGCCGAAGGGGGCTTGCGAGGCCTTCAGGTTCAGCGGCTTGAGCACTGTGTCGTGAGCAATGCGTCCAAGCGCGACGATCGCGCGCAGCTTCGGCATCGTCGCGAGATTCGCCGCGAGGAACTGGCGGCAGGTGTTGATCTCGACCGGCAGCGGCTTGTTCTGCGGCGGAACGCAATGCACGGCATTGGCGATGCGGCAGTCGACCAGCTTCAGCCCGTCATCGGGGCGCGCCTGGTAGGAGCCTTTGGCAAAGCCGTATTCGAGCAGCGTGGCGTAGAGCAGGTCGCCGGCATAGTCGCCGGTGAAGGGACGGCCGGTGCGGTTGGCGCCCTGCATGCCCGGTGCGAGGCCAACGATCAGGAGACGCGCCTTGATGTCACCGAAGGGCGCGACCGGCGCGTTGTGCCAGGACGGCTCGCGCGCGCGGTTCGCCTCGCGAAAGGCGACCAGGCGCGGACAGAGCGGACAGTCACGGTCGGGGACGAGGGTGGGGGGCTGGCGGCCTGACCGGGCCGCCTCACTCCTCAAAGTCGTCATCGCCCCTCGGCGCCATCGTGGTCGCGCGCTGGAGGAATTGCGGGGCGTGGTGGCGGGCCTCGCGATCGCCGCGATCGCGCGGGGCGGGGCGTTCGGACGGGTCGCGACCGAGCTTGGACTGCAGCTCGACGAGGTCGGTGAAGACGTCGGCCTGGCGGCGCAGCTCGTCGGCGATCATCGGCGGCTGGCTGGCGATGGTCGAGACCACCGTGACCCGCACGCCGCGGCGCTGGACGGCCTCGACCAGGGAGCGGAAGTCGCCGTCACCGGAGAACAGCACCATCTGGTCGATGTGCTCGGCGAGCTCCATGGCGTCCACGGCGAGCTCGATGTCCATGTTGCCCTTGACCTTGCGGCGGCCGGAGGCGTCGATGAACTCCTTGGTCGCCTTGGTGACGACGGTGTAGCCGTTGTAGTCCAGCCAGTCGATCAGCGGGCGGATCGAGGAGTATTCCTGATCCTCGATGATGGCGGTGTAATAGAACGCCCGCAACAGCGTCCCGCGGCTCTGAAACTCCTTCAGCAGGCGCTTGTAGTCGATGTCGAAGCCCAGAGTTTTCGCCGTCGCGTAGAGATTGGCCCCGTCGATGAAGAGCGCGATCTTGTTGGTAGGAGAAGGTGACATTCAGTTTGCTCGCGAAGTGCTCGTGATTGATCGTTTATTGTTGGCGCTGCAGCAGGCCGCGCAGTTCTAGAGTGCCGCCGAAACCCGTCGAAACCGCAAATCCGGAGAAGTCGGGGCAATCAAGGTATAGTTATGGCGAACTCTCAAACACCCGGGGCCGCCCTCAATGGCAGCCCGGGAAATCGCCCATCCCAGCCCCAATGTGGGGGTAGCAGAGCCATTTGGCGAGGCCAAATTACAAATTGGCCTTGCGAAATTGTCTTGGTCCCTATAACTAGCCCCAATCATCCACATATTTCGTCCCACCCACAACGGAGCGACAGTCCATGGCTCGCGTCACCGTAGAAGATTGCATCGACAAGGTCGATAACCGGTTTGACCTGGTCCTGCTGGCCRCCCACCGTGCCCGCATGATTTCGTCGGGTTCACAACTAACGGTTGACCGCGATAACGACAAGAACCCTGTTGTGTCTCTGCGTGAAATTGCGGACCAGACCATCTCTCCGGAGGACCTCCGCGAGGAGCTGGTGCACTCGCTCCAGAAGTTCGTCGAGGTCGACGAGCCCGAGCCCGACACGGTGCCGCTGATCGGTTCCGCCGGCGCCAGCGTCGATGCGGACGATACCGAAGTTGCCGTTGAGCGCATGACCGAAGAGGAGCTCCTGAAGGGCCTCGAAGGCCTCGCGCCGCCGGAAGAGCAGCCCGAGGAAGACGAGTAAATCGTCCCGTCGCAATCGTCGAATTCTTGTGATCTTATCAAAGGCCCGAACCTGTGTTCGGGCCTTTGCTTTTGTTGGCGTTTTCGTGGTTACCATAGTGTTGCCGGTTCGCGCTGCACGCCTGTCACCGAATTGATCGGACGCGCGCGGGATCGGAGCTAAGATGTATACAACGGGCCGCCTTGAGGTCCGTTTGAAGGCAGGACGGCATGGTGTATCGACGCCGCAGACCAACGCAGATGCAGGCCGCAACCGAATCGGTTGCCGTGGCCCCGACTGCGCCGGTGGCACGCCCGGCCAGGCCGCGTGCGCGCATGATGCGTCAATATGACCTCGTCGAGCGCGTCAGGTCCTACAATCCCAACACCAACGAAGATCTGCTGAACCGCGCCTATGTCTACGCCATGAAGGCGCACGGCTCGCAGACGCGGGCCTCGGGCGATCCGTACTTCTCGCATCCGCTCGAAGTGGCGGCGATTCTCACCGACCTGAAGCTCGACGACGCCACCATCGTGGCCGCGCTGCTGCACGACACGATCGAGGACACCGAAGCGACGCGGGCCGAGATCGACCAGATCTTCGGGCCCGAGATCGGCGCGCTGGTCGAGGGCCTGACCAAGCTGAAGCGGCTGGAGCTGGTGTCGCGCGAGGCCAAGCAGGCCGAGAACCTGCGCAAATTGTTGCTGGCGATTGCCGACGATGTCCGCGTGCTCCTGGTGAAGCTCGCCGACCGCCTGCACAACATGCGCACGCTGGAATTCGTGCCGACGGAATCGCGCAGGCGCATTGCCGAGGAGACGCTCGACATCTACGCGCCCCTCGCCGGGCGCATGGGCATGCAGGAAATGCGCGAGGAGCTGGAGGATCTGTCCTTCCGCACGCTCGACCCCGAGGCCTATTCGGTGGTGATGCAGCGGCTCGATGCGCTCGCCGAGCGGAACCGCAATCTGATCGGCGAGATCGAGGCCCAGCTCTCCAACAATCTGCGCCACCGGGGCCTTGGCGCGCGGGTCTATGGTCGCCGCAAGAAGCCGTTCTCGATCTGGACCAAGATGGAACGCAAATCGGTCGGCTTCGAGCAGTTGTCCGACATCTTCGGCTTCCGTGTCGTCGTGAACGACGTCGAGGCCTGC
>NZ_JBFUES010000534.1:0-5144 GCF_056403875.1 Bradyrhizobium sp. P2_E8 | reverse complement strand
ACCATCGGCTGGCGGGAGACCTGCTTCGCGTGGGCGGCGGCGCACATCGTGATCGGGCTGCCGTTGAATCTGGTGCTGCCTCGCGCGGAACGAGCCGCCGCTACGCTGGGGCCGACGGTCAAACCGCACATCCGGATCGACCGGACCATGGTATTGCTGTCGTTCGCCTTCGCCGCAGCCTGGACCGTGACGTCGGCCATGGCGGCGCATCTGCCGCGCATCGTCGAGGCGTTCGGTGCGACGCCGGCACAGGCAGTCTTCGCCGGCATGATGATCGGCCCCGCCCAGGTCGCCGCCCGCGTCTTGGAAGCGAGCCTCCTGGGACGCTTCCATCCGCTGGTCTCGACCCGTCTAGCCTGCATCACCCATCCGATCGGCGCCTGCGTGATCGGTATCTTCGGCGGCGGAGCCGCAGCGGCCTTCGCCCTGCTGCACGGCGCCGGCAACGGCATCCTCACCATCGCGCGCGGCACGCTGCCGCTCGCCATCTTCGGGCCGGAGAACTACGCCTACCGGCTAGGGCTCATCGGGGCTCCCTCGCGGATCGCGCAGGCGCTGGCGCCGCTCGCGTTCGGATTGCTGATCGGACCTCTCGGCGAGGGGGTCGTGATAGTGTCGTCCGGCCTCAGCCTTTCGGCACTGGTGGCATTGATGCTGCTGAGTGCGGGGAAGAGCAAGGTTGCGGCCGCCGCGGAGTAGGTCCGTCCTTGCTTGCTGCAACGATCTTTGAAGTCCTTCTGCTTGGTCAGATATCCTCGCGCAGCCCCTTGAAAAACGGATGCCGCACCTTCCCTTCGGCCGACTTGGCCCGGTACTCGATCTCGGCAAGCAACTTCGGCTCGACCCAGACGCCCTTGTGGGCGATTTGCTTGGCGTAGGGCTGCGTCTTGCGGACGAGAGGCTCTAGCCGCCTCCGGAGCTCGGCGGTTGAGACCTTGTCGAAGCCGTGGTCGACCTTGCCCGCGTAGACGAGATCGGCGCCCTTGCGTCGGCCGACGTAGAGGCCGTCCCATTTGGAGCCGTCGAGCGCGAAGCCCGCGATGGTTAGAGTCTCGCGCTGCGCGCAGGTTTTCTTCACCCAGTTGTTGCCGCGCCCGCTGGCGTAGCTGCTGTCGCAGACCTTGGACACCACGCCCTCCAGCCCCAGCTTGCAGGCGTGCGCGAACATCTCTTGGCCCTCGATTTCGAAGCTCTCGCTGAATTGAACATCGGTCCCGGCGATGATCTTCTTGAGCTCTGCCTTCCGCTGATGAAGCGGAAGCTTCCGCAGGTCGCGTCCATTCAGGTAGAGCAGGTCGAAGGCGACCAGCACGATTCGTTTCGAACTCCCCCTCAACTCGTTCTGCAGCACGGAGAAGTCGGTGGTGCCGTCGGCGGCGGGCACGACGATTTCGCCGTCGACGACCGCGGAGCTCGCCTTGATATGCCAGGCGTCGTGAGCGGCCTTCTTGAATCGGTTGGTCCAGTCGTGACCGCGCCGGGTGAAGACCTTGACAGCCTCGTTGTGCAGATGGACCTGGACGCGGTAGCCGTCGAACTTGATTTCGTGAATCCATCGGGATCCGGACGGCACCCTCTCGATCGAGGATGCCAGGGCCGGCTCCACGAAATCCGGGAAAGGCGCCTTGATTCCGATATCGGCAGGCTTCCTACGCGCAAACGCCACGAACGAACTCCACGCAACAAACGTGACTCAAGGTGGTACGCTCGGAATCGTTCCGGAACCAGTGAATCCTTGTGACGTTGCTTCGGCATCGTTCAACGAAGGAGCCGACCATGGCAAAGGCAACGAAGAAGAAAACCACCCGAGGACGCAATCAGGACCGGGCCCGCGTCGCCGGCGGTCAGAAGTACGAAGTCGGCTACGAAGCCAAGAAGACCGGCCGCTCGGCGTCCGCCGTCAAGAAAGCGGTCAAGAAGGTCGGCAATGGGCGCAAGAAGGTCGAGAAGCGCTTGGCTCGCTGACGTCCACTGCGCCGACGTACCCCTGCATCGCAGTCGGCCCGGGCTCAGATTCGGCTCGAAAAGCGGGTGAAGGCGGTGAGCGTCTCGAGCCGCGGCTCGACGTCGCGCAGGTAGATCTCCGCCTTCAGGAACGCGAGTTCGTCGTCGACGGCGGACTCGCCGACATCGACGTACCAAGACTTCGGCCGGCCGTCGCTGCCGTCGGACCAGCGATAGCCCCGTTTCTTCAAAGAATCCTTCAACTCGAACGGCGATTGCTCCGCCCAGATCCGGACCGTCTTCCGGCGTGCCGTATCGAGGAGGAGCGCGAGCGCCGGCGCGCCCGTCGTCGGTAGGACGAAGTCCAAGATCTCCAGCAGCGCGTGGCAATCGTCGACGGCCCTGTGCGCCTGGTGGAGAGGCCCGCCCCGTTGAGCAGGTATCCGAGCTGGCTCCCCGCAAAACCGTGCGCTCGCCAATTGACCTCGGTCATGCTGCAGCCCCAGGCCACCCGCTCGAAGATCGGCCAGTATCTCTCGGAAAACTTCCTGTCGAAGCCGGCGTTGTGCGCGATCGCGATCACTGCGCCGTCGACGAAGGCCGCGACGGCGGCCTCGTCTAGCTTGTGGCCGGCTACCATTTCGTCGGTGATGCCCGTGATCGCGACTACTTCGGGCGGGATCGGACTCGAGGGCTCGTTGAAGGCCGAGAAGACGTCTCTGACGCCGACGATGCGGCCGTCCGGCAAGTAGTCGAACTTGACCATGCCGAGCTCGATGATCTCGTCGCGGGCGTTGGTCGAGGCCGGTCGTCTCGGTGTCCAGCAGGATAGCCGTCCTGACCTCCGGTCCGGGTGTCGCGGGGCGGACCGGGCGCGGGACCAGGCGGCGCAGCACCCTGTAGTCCCCGGAYCGCGCGAGCGCCTCGGCCATCGCGGCCAGGTCCAGAAAATGCTCGTCTCTGAGGGGCTGGGTCAGCGCGTCCATTGGTCCACAATACCGGCCAAAACCTGCACGAGGTACCAGGAAAACAAGCGATTCACGACGTTTTCGGACCTGCTCGGGCGCGCTGCGGACGACTGGCCGATTTTCCTGTTGACCGGCTCGGCGCATGTCGGAACCGCTCGGCCCCGTTCGTCTTGAGTCCAGGTACCCTATTTGGAGTTCCGCGTTCATGGCCCCCCGCGCCAACTGGAAAGGCTTTCTTCGCCTGTCGCTCGTCACCTGCCCGGTGGCGCTCTACCCGGCGACCTCGGAGAGCGAAAAGATCTCCTTCAACCAGCTCAACCGGGCGACCGGCCACCGCATCAAGTACCTGAAGGTCGACGCCGACACCGGCGACGAGGTCCCGAACGAGGACATCGTGAAGGGCTACAAGGTCGATACCGACACGTTCATCGAGGTCACCAAGGAAGAGCTCGAGAACGTCGCCCTGGAATCGACCCGGACCATCGAGATCGACGAGTTCGTCGACCGCAGCGAGATCGACCCGCGCTACCTGATCCGGCCCTACTACCTGTGTCCGGACGGCAAAGTTGGGCACGACGCGTTCGCGGTGATCCGCGAGACCATCCGGGAGATGGACAAGGTCGCGATTGGGCGGGTCGTGCTGACCAACCGCGAGCACATCATCGCGCTCGAGCCGCTGGAAAAGGGGCTGATGGGTACGCTGCTGCGCTACCCTTACGAAGTCCGCGACCCCAAGGAGTATTTCGACGAGATCAAGGACGTGAAAGTCACCAAGGACATGCTCGACCTAGCCCGGCACATCGTCGAGCAGAAGGCCGGCAACTTCGAACCCGACAAGTTCGAGGACCAGTACGAAACGGCGCTCGTCGATCTCATCAACCAGAAGCGCGCCGGCARGCCGATCGTGCCGAAGGATCGGCCCAAGGGCGAGAACGTCGTCGACCTGATGGACGCGTTGCGCAAGAGCGTCGGCGGTGCTGCGGCCGAGAGCAAGGCTCCCAAGAAGGGGGCAAAGAAGCCGCGCAAGGCGGCGGCTGGCCAAAAGGAAATGCTGATGCCGATCGCCGGCAAAAAGCCGGCGAAGGAGGCCGCCGCGAAGAAGCCGGCCACGGGGGCGCGGCGGAAGTCGGCGTGAAGTACCCGGTGACCCCGGACGGACGGTACTTCGTCGTCCGCGGTCGCCCCTGGCGAATGGCCAATCCGGATCTGGAAGATGATGAACGCGCCAGGCTGGTGAGCCGGCTGATGACAGCGCGGCGGGCCGTCCGTCAGGCCAAAGCGAACGCAGACGCCGCGGTGGAAGCCACCGCGCACCGTGCAGTCGATCGTGCAAAGCGGGCATTGGGCGAGCGTGGTCCGGTCTGGTGGAAGGACGGCGCGCCTGATCTGAACCGACACATGGCGAAGAACACGCCCTACGCCGCATGGTATGCCGAGATTTCACGGTCGCGCAGGTGACGTCGGATGCCCCGGAAACTGAAGACCTATCAGACCTCGCTCGGATTCTACGATCTCGCGATCGCCGCCCCCTCCATGAAGGCGGCGCTGGAGGCGTGGGGCGCGGGCAGCAACCTCTTCCATCAGGGGCACGCCAAGGAAGCCGACGATCCGGACGTGGTCGCCGCAACGATGGCGAAGCCTGGCGTCGTGCTGAGGCGGGCAGCCGGATCTAACGGGCCGTTCGCGGAGCATGCGGATTTACCCGACCTGGACGATGAAGGAGCCAAGCCGAAGAAGAGCCGTCGTCCGGAGCCAAAACGGCGGCCCAGTTCCAAGATAAGCGTGGAGGACTCGCGCAAAGCCGCTGCTGCATTCGAGCGCGAGCAGAAGCTCCGGGACGCGGAGCGCCGAAAGGAAGACGCGGCGAAGGAGAAGGAGCGCGCCCGGCGGGAGAAGCTCGTCGCGAAAGCCCAGGCGACGCTGGACGCCGCTGAAAGGAATCATCAGGAGAAGGCCCAGTCCCTAGATGCCGAACGGTCCGCGATCGAGAAGCGGATCGAAACCGAGGACACGCGATGGGCGGGGGAGCGGGAAAAGCTGAAGGACGCGCTGCGCCGCGCCAAGGAGTAAGCCGACAGGATTCGAGGCTGGAAATAGCTCGCTGCGCATGCCGCCGCGCCAAACGCTGACGGGACGACCCGGAAAGCGAAGCTCGACTTCGCTCCGCTCTCCCGATTTTCCTTATTTGCCTTCCGGGACCCAGGTGGTGCTGGCTCCCCGCTGCGTCAATGC
>NZ_JBFUES010000533.1:0-5158 GCF_056403875.1 Bradyrhizobium sp. P2_E8 | reverse complement strand
CCCGACAGCAGCAGATGATTGCCGTTGTCGATGGTGAGATTGGTGGCGCCGTCGAAATAGGAACGGCAGCGGCCGCCGGCCTGGTGCGTCGCCTCGTGCACGGCGACCTTGAAGCCGGCATTGGCGAGCCGCACGGCGGCGGAGAGGCCGGAAATTCCAGCGCCGATGATATGAGCTGTGTTTTGCATCAGATGAAAGCGTAACGGAGCAGGATCAGGATGCGTGTGACCTTCGACACACGCACCGGCTCGCGCGGCGCGTTGAAGCCGCGCGCGATCAGCAGGTCCAGAATGGAATGATAGTATTTCGACATGATCCGCGGCGCGCGCACCGCGCGGCGCTTGTTGCGGCTCATGATCTCGTCCGACTTCTCGAAATGCACCTTCGCACGCTGCGTCAGCGGCAGGCAGACCTTCGGCAGCGCCCGCTCGGCGATGACGCGGTTCGGATCGTCGGAGGTGATGCCGGCATGCAGCAGCGCTTCGCGCGGCAGATAGAGCCGGCCGAGGCCCGCGTCCTCGTCGATGTCGCGCAGGATGTTGGTGAGCTGGAGCGCGCGGCCGAGATGATGGGCGAGCAGGATGCCGTCCTCTTCCGGCATACCGAACACCCGCACCGACAGCCGTCCCACGGCGCTCGCAACCCGATCGCAATAGAGATCGAGCGTCGCCATGTCGGGCGCGCGGATGTCCTGCGGCACGTCCATCTCCATGCCGTCGACGATGGCCAGGAAATCCTCGCGCTTGAGCCCGAAGGTCTTCACCGAGGCGACGTAGTCCTTCAGCCGCGGCGGCGGATTGCCCTGATAGAGCGCATCGATGTCGTTGCGCCACTCCTGAAGCGCGGCGAGCCGCTCCTCGCGCGGGCCGTCGGAATCGGCGATGTCGTCGACCTGCCGGCAGAAGCTGTAGATCTGGAACATCGCTTCGCGCTGGTCATGCGGCAGGATGCGCATCGCGGCGTAGAACGAGCTGCCGGATGCGGTCGAGCCATAACTGGCGCCGGGCGAGGTCGCCTCAAGCGTCATGTGCAGTCCCCGGTCTGGAAATGGCCTTGCGTCCGATCGCGCGGCGGCCGACTTCGCCGATCATGCCGGCGAGGCTGAAGGTGAGGAGCTCGAACTTGTTCAGATGCACGCGCTCGCGCAGGGGGTCGCGTACCTTGAGCAGGCGCACGATGCGGTCGGCATAGGCCTGGATCACCGAGACGTCGACGCCGAGGCGGAAATCCCGAATCTCCGCGCTCAGCGACCTGCCCTCGTCGAGCAGCGCCTCGTTGCGCACGGCAAGCGCCTGCAGGCAGGCCAGCATCGCCGGCGGCGACTGGGCAAGGCCGAGCTGCTCGACCGAGGCGCCGCTCGCGGCCAGCGCATCGCGCGGCAGGTAGACGCGATTGAGCTCGCGAAAATCCTTGCCGCAATCCTGGAGGTGGTTGTTGATCTGGAGCGCCGCGCAAAGCGCGTCCGATGCGGCCCAGGTCGAGGTGCTCTCGCCATGGACGTCGAGCATGAAACGGCCGACCGGCATCGCCGAGTAGCGACAATAGTGGATCACCTCGTCCCAGTTCTCGTAGCGCAGCTTGGTCACGTCCATGCGGAAGGCGATGAGCACGTCGAGCGCATGGCGCGGCGCCATGCCGCGCTCGGCCAGCGCGCGCCGCAGGCTGACAGCCTCGGCCTGGGTGTCGCCCTTGCCGAGCAGTTCCGCCTCGAGCAGGTCGAGATAGGCAAGCTTCTGGTCGGGTGGCAGCGTCGCGTGGTCGGCGATATCGTCGGCGGTGCGGACGAAATTGTAATACGCCAGGATCAGCGCGCGATGACGCGGATGAATGATCCAGGACGCGACGGGAAAATTCTCGTCGCGGTCACCCTTGCCGGATCGCAATTCGCTCGCAGAGGTCATCGAGGGCTGGTTTACAATCGTTTGGACAGGAAGGGCTTTTTCGCTCGCGCGGGCTCATGCCGGCGATGCCGCCGCGGCCCCCATATAGGGGAATACGGCCGCAAAACCAATCCTGTCTCGCGATGGCTGCCCTTCGCGGATCGGCCCCGAAAAGGCGGCCCCGGGGGCCGCCCTTGTGGGCTAGTGGCCGAGCTTACTGGTTGTGGTTCTTCAGGACCTGGTCGCAGGCCTGCGAGATCTTGGCCCGGTTCTCCTTCAGGCAGGCCAGGATGGTGAAATCGCCCTGGTCGATGACCGGACGGCAGAACTTCTGCACATCGCGCGTGCAGGCCTTCTGCTCGCTGTCCGTGCCGCGCCCTTGCTGGGCAAATGCCGCCGTGGACAGGGATGCCGACAGCAGGGTGAGAGCGACGAAAAGCTTACGCATTGTATTCCTTCATTCTGACGGCAGAATCGCACCGATCCCGGACAGCACAGGGCGGACGACCGGAACGGATTGTTCTGATGGCTAGTCGCCGCGGAACATGCGGCCTCGGAGAAGGCACAAGCACTGGAAAATGCGGCCAAATTGGCGCCACACCTCCAAATCAGGCCTTCCCTGCACCTTCATTGGCAGATGTAAGAGGTTGATACTACGTCATAATTCAGGTAGCCCGCATTTTACTGCACGCCTGTTGCAGAGCTGCATCTCTCTGCCCCTCCGTTTCGGCCAGAAACACGCCGAAACACGGGAAATCGCGGCCGCCGGGCATGGCGCAAGGACTTCGTGAACCACCGTCCCTGGCGGCCAGGCTTTGAACCTGACACAGGCTCGGAACACTAAACCTTCGATGTGGCGAGACGTTCTGATCTTGAGCGGACGTCGTTCCAAAACGGGATATTTGTGATGAAATTCTTCGGGCGATCTGGACTGGCAATCAAGGCGGCCGGCATCGGGGCGGCGCTGCTCTTCTCGGTTTCGGTAAGCCACGCACAGTCGTCCGGACCGTTTGCCGGTTTCGACGGCGCGTGGACCGGAACCGGCACGGTGTCGCTGTCCGACGGCTCCACCGAGCGCATCCGCTGCAAGGCGGACTACAAGGTCGCCGGCAGCGGTCTCAACCTGAAGCAGGCACTGCACTGCGCGTCCGACAGCTACAAGTTCGACCTCACCAGCGACGTGACGAGCCAGGGCGACCGCATCTCCGGCAACTGGAGCGAGGCCAGCCGCAACATCTTCGGCAATCTCCAGGGCACCGCCGGCGGCGGCCAGATCGAGGTGTTCGTCGAGGCCAACGGCTTTGCCGCCAACCTGTCGCTGCGCACCAACGGCACCAAGCAGACGGTGCAGATCAGCTCCAAGGGCGAGATCCGCGGCGTCAACATCACGATGACGAAGGGCTGACGCCCGTCCTGCGCCGAGAGGAACACGCCCCCGGTTCTCGCGAGCCGGGGGCTTTTTGCTGACATGGACCATATTCGCAGAAACCTGCTCAAGGCCGCCGGACTGTTCGCAACCAGTCGCGCATGGGCCAATGATCAACCGTCAATCCAGCGAGGGGGCGGGCATGCAGCCTTCGTCGGTCAAACCGCGTCACGTGCTCTGCTTCCTCGGCAAGGACGAAAGCCTGCTGCACCCGCCGGAGGCCGTGGCCAGGACGATCGCGGATTTCGGCTTCGAGATCGATCGCACCTATTCGCAGGCCCGACCCGATCCGCATATGGAGCGCTCGTTTGGCGTGTGCTGGGACCGCGTCTTCCCGAAAGCCTGGTCCGCCACCGACGAAGCCGCCGTGACCAACCACAAATCAGTGCTCTATGTACTGAGCCCGCCGATGGAGCAGCAGAAGACGGTCGCCTATTCGGCGGCGGCCTTGCGCATCGTCGAGGAGATGATCGAGGCCGGTGCCATCGCCGTGAAGGGCGAAAGCGCAGGCGTTGCCCACGGCCTCGATCGATGGCGGCAACTGGCCGGTCAGGCGCGCAAGGGCGCGAGCACCGGTCAGGGTCTTGCCGTGACTCTCGCTGTAGCCAAAGCATGTCGTCTTGCTTTCGCCAAGCGCCCACTCGGCGGTGATCGCTACAACGAAACCGTCGGCTATCACCTCGTCGGCCTGCCTGAGATCTATGTTGCGAAATCGCGCGGCAACGAATGGGCCGCGGTCATGCTGATGGAGGAGCTCGCAAACGCGATGGCCGAGCGCGGCATCGAAGCGACGCTCCGCGACCAGAAGCTCACGCTAACGCGGGAGCAGGACTACGCCGAGGACGACTTCAAGTTCAATCCGTACGGCATCATTCGCGTCGAAGCGTGAGCGTGGCGTGGCGTTCGCCGCCCCACGCTCAGATCGCGCGCTTGTCCGCACCCTGAAGCCTGGCGTGCAGGTTGATCAGCCACATCGCCGTCGGCCGCAGGATGAAGAGGTCGGCGACGAGGGCCATGACCATCGAGAAGGCACTGAGCCAGCCGAACAGCCGCAGTGACGGCAGGTCGGAGAACACGGTGACGACGAGGCCGCAGGCCAGCACCACCGTGGTCAGGATCAGCGCCGGTCCGACCAGAACGGTCGCCCGCTCCACTGCGAGCGCCGAGCCGACGCCCGGCTTGCTCTCCAGCCTGAGGCGGTTGAGGAAGTGGATGGTCGCACTCAGCCCCAGGCCGAACGAGACGGTGAGCGCGACGACGCTGGCGAATTGCAGCCCCTCGCCCATCGCCCACAGCACCGTTCCCGACATCACGACGGGGAAGATGCCCGGCAGGACGCAGGCGAACATCACCACCCAGGAGCGGAAGGCGAGGCCGATGAAGATCGCGACCAGCGCGAATTCGACGGTGAGCCCGCGGTTCAGCTTCTCGATCATGCTGGCCGAGTTGCGCGCCGCGATGGCGGCAAGGCCCGTCACCGCGACCTCGTAGCCGGGATGCTTCTTGCGGACGGCGTCGAGCTCGGAATCGAGCTTGTCCACGATCGGCAGAAGCTGGCTGGAATCCTTGTCCGGCACGCGGCCTGCGACCACGACCGCATCCTGCTCGGCGTCGATGAACCGCCGCACCAGATGCTCGGGAATCACGCTGATATATTCCTTCAACGTCGCGACGTCGGCGCTGCCGGCCTTTTCCGTGAGCCAGCGGCGCAGGGTCTCGACCGACCAGACATTGCCGACACCGGCCGCCTTCTCCACGGTCGCATGCACGTCGGCGATCGTCTGCAGCGTTTCCGGCGAATAGAGCGATTCACCCTTGGGGAACTGRATCAGCACGTTGACCGGGTTGGCGC
>NZ_JBFUES010000532.1:0-5161 GCF_056403875.1 Bradyrhizobium sp. P2_E8 | reverse complement strand
GATCGAGATATTCGATCGCGTGCTGGAGTTCCTGGAACACGTCCTCCTGGCGCTCGCGGTCGCGGGTGATGTCGGCGATCGACCACACCGCGTATTTCGCCTCGCGCTTTCCGGTGCCGAGCGGGCGCACCCGCATGCGCAGCCAGCGGCCCTGGCTGCCGTCATGGCCGGAGATGCGCACCTCTTCCTGCTGCCGCTTGCCTTCGCGGGCGGCTTTCAGCAGCCGGAACACGGCTTCGGAGACGTCGGGATTGCCGATGAAGACGCGCTCGACGGGGCGCACGTCCTGCGGGCCGGTGGCACCGGTCAGGGTCAGATAGGCCGCATTGGAATAGACCACATGGCCGCGCGGATCGGTGACCGCCAGGCCGTCGAAAGCGTGATCGGCGATCCGCCCCATCACGGGGTCGTCGAGACTACGGTCGACGAAGCGGATGATGCCGGCGGCGAAGGCGAACAGGTTGAACAGGCCGACCATCGCCAGCACGGCGAGGATGCCGAGGATATAGGGCTGCGCCTGCGCGCGGCCGAGCGTCATCAGCCCGACGGCGACAGCGACGAGGCCGGCGGCCACCAGCAGGACCAGCGCAATGCTGCCCGAGCGCGGCGACGGCTCGTGCGCCGCAACGGGCTCGCGTGTGAGGTCGTGGTCGGTCTCGGCGGTCATTTCAAGCTGGCACAGCCTGTCGGCAGAGAATCAACGCGCTACGGGGCGCGTGGGGTCCTCCCTGCCTGAATCGGACCCGCAGGCGCAAGGGCAGCAAGGGCGAAAGGTACGCTGATTCCCAGATTACGGCCATTTCCGGTACTTTTCGGGCATTTTATCCGCGTCCGGCGCCGAATCCGTGCTTCAGGCGCATGACGTAGCCGATGACCTCGGCGACCGCATGGTAGTGCTCGGTCGGGATTTCCTGGTCGATGTCGACGGTGGCGTAGAGCGCGCGGGCCAGCGGCACGTTCTCGACGATGGGGATGTCGTGCTCGCGCGCGATCTCCCTGATCTTGAAGGCGAGATTGTCGACGCCCTTGGCGACGCAGATCGGCGCCTGCATGCCGCGCTCGTAGGACAGCGCCACCGAATAGTGGGTCGGGTTGGTGATGATCACGGAGGCCTTGGGAACCGCCGCCATCATGCGCTTCTTGGCGCGCTGCTGCCGCAGCTGCCTGATCTTGCCCTTGATGTGCGGGTCGCCTTCGGACTGCTTGAACTCTTCCTTGATCTCCTGGAGCGACATCTTCTGCCGCTGGAACCAGCTTCGGTACTGGAAGAAGTAGTCGCCTTTGGCGATGATCGCGAGCGCCGCGACCACCGCGCCGAGCAGATGAATGGTCAAGCTGGTGGTGGCGCCGAGCATGGCGGCCGGATCGAGCCTGACCATCGCCTCCATGCGATGCCGCTCCGGCCACAGGATCGTGGCCATGACCGCGCCGAGCACGATCAGCTTGCCGAGGCCCTTCAGGAAGTTCGCGGCCGCCTGCTTGCCGAAGATGCGCTTGAAACCGGCCGCGGGCGAGAGCTTGCTGAATTTGGGCTTGAGGGATTCGGCCGACCAGACCAGGCGGTGCTGGAGCATGTTGCCGGCGATGGCCGCCAGCACCAGCATCAGCAGGGGCACGCCGACCGCCGCGAGCACGGCGAGTTCGATCTGCTGCATCAGCGCGAGCAGGGCCCTGCCGTCGGTCTTGATCATCCAGGAATTGGCGAGCAGGTTGCGCATCGGCGTCACCAGCCCGCTGCCCACCGAGCCCGAGAAGGTCGAGACCACGAGCGTGCCGCCCGCGATCATGAACCAGGTGTTGATCTCCTGGCTCTTGGCGACGTCGCCGCGTTCGAGCGCCTCGTCGAGGCGTTTTTGCGTCGGGTCTTCTGTTTGACTGTCTGGATCGTTGTCTTCCGCCATCGATCCCCCGTTACCTGAGCGGCATCATCTGGTGCATGACACCGATGAAGTAATCCAGAAATGTGCCCATCATCGCCGTGAGCACCACGGCGAGTACCAGGAAGCCCACGAAGATCGACAGCGGCACGCCGACGAAATAGACCTGCATCTGCGGCATCAGCCGCGCCAGCACGCCGAGCCCGATGTTGAAGACGAGGCCGAACACCAGGAACGGTCCGGAGAGCTGCAAGCCGAGGCGGAACGCGGCGGCGAAGGCGCGCGTCGCCAGCGAGGCGACATCGCCGCTCGACACGGTCTCGCCGGGCGAGAAGATCGCATAGCTGTCGTTCAGCGCCGCGATCACCAGATGATGGCTGTCGGTGGCGAACAGCAGCGTCACCCCGAGCATGGTCAGGAAGTTGCCGACCAGCACGCCCTGCTGCCCCTGCGTCGGATCGACCGAGGTGACGAAGCCGAGCCCCATCTGCTGCGCGATCACGGAACCCGCGACCTGGAGCGCCGACAGCGTCACGCGCGCGGTTGCCCCCAGCACGATGCCGATCGCGATTTCATGCAGCATCAGCACCAGAAGCGGCGCCAGCGAGCCCATGTCGACCTGATAGGCGCTGCGATGCAGCGGCAGGATGATCAGCGTGAGCAGCAGCGCGATCGACAGCTTTATCCGCGTCGGGATGTTGGTCTCGCCCAGGCCCGGCAGCAGCATCACCATCGCGCCGACCCGGGCGAAGACGAGCATGAAGGCCGCCGCAAGCGCCGGCAGCAGCGAGACGTCGATGCGCATAATCCACGCATCTTGCCTCAGCCGCCGATGATTCGCGACGAGATCCGCAGCATGTGGGCGTGGAGCGCGTCGGCCATGAACGGCAGCGCCAACAGCATTGTGGCGAAGATGGCCAGAATCTTCGGCACGTAGATCAGCGTCTGCTCCTGGATCTGSGTCAGSGCCTGGAACAGCGACACGATCACGCCGACCACGAGGCCGACCACCATCAGGGGCGACGACACGATCACGATCGTCCAGATCGCATCGCGCGCGACGTCGAGGGTCTCGGGTCCGGTCATTGCAGAATTCCTTGTTCAAGCTTCATCCCCGCCACCGCGACGAGGAACCGATGCCCTCTCCCCCGTCATTGCGAGCGAAGCGAAGCAATCCAGACTGCCGCGGCGGAAAGATTCTGGATTGCTTCGCTACGCTCGCAATGACGATCGGGAGCGAGCAGGGCCGAAAATCAGATCGGCATCTTCATGATGTCTTCATACGCCGAGATCACGCGGTCGCGGACCGAGACCAGCGTGGAGACGGCAACGTCGGTGTCGGCGACCGCCGTCACCACGTCCATCACGTTGGCCTTGCCGGCGGCCATCGCCACCGTCTGCGCGTCGGACTTGCGGCCGGACTCCATGACGCTGCCGACGGCGTCTTTCAGGAGCGAGGCGAAGGACTGCCCGCTCGCTTCGCCRCCCTTGCCGGCGCCGCTGTTCTCCAGCACGCGGGCGAGATTGGCATAGGCGTTGGCTGCGATTGTCGGTGATGCCATGGCTCAAATGTCCTGTTCAGCTCTTGAGGATGTCGAGCGTGCGCTGGATCATCCGGCGCGTCGCACTGATGATGTTGAGATTGGCCTCGTAGGACCGCTGCGCATCGCGCATGTCGGTCATCTCGACCACCGAGTTCACGTTGGGATATTTGACGTTGCCGGTCGCATCGGCGGCCGGATTGTTCGGTTCGTATTTGGTGCGGAAGTTGGACTGGTCGGGCTTGATCCTGCCGAGGGTGACGACCTGCGCGTCGAGCGTGCGGTCGAGCGCGGAGGAGAAGGTCGGCACCTTGCGCCGGTAGGGATCGCCGCCTGATGTCTGCGACGTCGAATCCGCGTTCGCGATGTTCTCCGAGATCACGCGCATGCGCCCGGCCTGCGCGCGCAGGCCGGAGGTCGCGATCGCCATCGAGCGGGCAAAGTCGCTGCTGTCATTCGCCATGATGCGCCTCCTCTAGCTCTTCCGTTCCGGGATCATGCTCTAGCCCTTGCCGATCGCGGTCTTGAGCAGATGCAGGCTCTTCGCATAGAGCGAGGTCGCCGCCGCGTAGTCCATCTGGTTGCTGGCGGCCTTCATCATCTCCTCTTCGAGATTGACGGCGTTGCCCGCAGGGCGTGTCTCGAAGCCCGCATTCTTGTTCYGGTCGAAACCCGAGGCCGCCCCCGATGGCGTCATGTGAGACGCGCTGGTGACGGTCATTGCCAGCGGGCCCATCGACCCCGTGACCGCGCCAGCCTTGTCGAGCTTCGGCTCGACCAGGTCGCGCGGCCGGAATTTGGGCGTGTCGGAATTGGAGACGTTCTCGGACAGGACGCGCTGGCGTTCCTGATGCCACTGCATCTTGGTGCGAAGCGCCGACAGCACCGGGAGGTCGTTGATGGACATCGTCGCGGCTCCTTCCGCCTCCTCCGGATCCAGGGTCCGAAGCTAGGCAGAATTTGCCGCCTGTATGGTTAACAGGTGGTTAAGGATGCCACAGATGCATGTCCCGCACCGGGACAGGGATTCGTTCCCCCGTGATTCTACGCCTCCAAAAGTGGCATTAACCCAATCGCTTGGCGGCACATGCACAGCCCAAGAAGTCATTTTGGATCGAGCGATTCATAGGTTATTAAGAGTTGGGGACGGCAAAACTTGCCGTGGGACGTTAAGAAATCGCAGTTTGGGGCATCGTAGGCCGGTGGTTGGCGCGTCTGACCATGGGCACGAGAAGAGCGCCATTTCTCGGGGACAAGTATGCAAGGCAGCCCTATCACCTTCATCGTCGCGTTCATCGTCGTTCTGGCGTTGATCGGCGTCGCTGCATGGCTGGTTCGCCGATTCGCCAGCAGCCGGCTCGGTGCCAACACCCAGCGCGGCCGGATGCCCCGGCTCGCCGTGATCGATGCCGCCGCCGTCGACGGCCGGCGCCRCCTGGTGCTGGTCCGACGCGACAATGTCGAACATCTCCTGATGATCGGTGGCCCGACCGACATCGTCGTCGAGCCCAACATCGTGCGCGCCGCGCCCGGCCGCGACCAGCTTCCGCAGCGTCCCAACTCCGCCGAACCGCCGCGCCTCGCCCCGATGCCGGATGCCGGCGGCTGGGCCGACGAGACGCCGCGGCCCGAAATGCTCGATCATCCCGAGCCGCAAATGCCCGAGCCGCCGCCGCGGCCCGCACGCCCGTCCTTCGCCGACGAAGTACGCCGGCCAGCGCCCGCACTGGCCGAACGCCGCAG
>NZ_JBFUES010000531.1:0-5173 GCF_056403875.1 Bradyrhizobium sp. P2_E8 | reverse complement strand
GAAGAGCCTTCTCGACACGCCGCCGGAGAAGCGGCCCGATCTCAAGCTGAAGAAACTTCGTCGCGAGACCTAGCCTTGTAGGCCTGCGCGGCTGCGATCATGCCCCACATCGCGCCCAGCATCATCCAGAAGTGCCGCCAGTGGTCGGTGTCGATCACGAAGCTTTCGCCGACGGTGCCGACGAAGGCGGAGAAGACCGCGATATAGGCACGCTGCCAGGGCACACGGACGAAGATGTGCCGGAAGCCCATGATCACGGTGGTGAAGACCAGCGCGGGATAGCACACGCCGGAGAGCCAGCCGCCGGACATGAAGGCGTTGAGATAGGAGTTGTGGGTGTCCTCGGGGAAGAAGCGGTGGAATTGCAGGGGGCCGATGCCGAATGGCAGGTCGAGCGCCATCTCCGCACCCAGGATGTGCCGGCCGAAGCGGCCGAAGCGGCCCTCGTCATAGCTCTGATCGAAGCTGGCGCGCTGCTTGAACATCTCGGCGGTGGAATCGAATGACAGCAGCACCGCGATCAGCGCGAGGCCCAGCACCGCGGCGACGATCGCCATGACGACGATGCGCGAGCGCTGCGCGTTGGTGCGGCTGGTCAGCACCATCAGCGCCAGCATGAAGGCGGAGGTCAGCACCAGCCCGCCCCAGGCGGCACGGGAGAAGGCGAGCAGGATCGCCAGCGACATGATGCCGAAGGCGATGACGTTGCGGAAGGCCTTAGCCAGCTTGTCAGAGACCACGCTCTGGAGCGCGAACAGCGCCGGCAGGATCAGGAAGGCGCCGAGCACGTTCGGGTCCTTGAACGTGCCCCGCGCGCGTCCGTAGAGCGTGAGGAGGTCGTCTCCGCCGGGAACCAGGTGGAAGTAGCCGGCGACCGCCGCCAGCGAGGCAACCATCGCGCCGACCACGAGGCCGCGGCGGAGCATGTCGAGCCGGGCCGCGGTGTCCTCGGACGTGATCATGGCGAAGAACACCACGGTCACCGCCATGTACCAGGAGGTCGCGATCCAGCTCACCACCTCGGGCTGCTCGAACAGCGGGATCGCGCTGATGGTGTAGCCGACATTGAGCAGGACCAGCATCAGCAGCAACGGCATCAGCGCAAGCCGCAGGCGCAGGCCGGTGGCGAAGAAGGCGACGGTGGCGAGCAGCGTCGCGATCTCGTAGGGGCTGGGTTCGATGAAGACGATGGCGCCGGAAGCGCCGACAAGCCACACCAGCGCGCGCTGGAGCGCCAGCACGCCGGGCGCGGCCGGCGCGGCTAATTTCACTCCACCGGCTGTCGCCGCATACGCCATCATATGCTCATACGCTTACGCAACTCATACGCCACAAAACAGCTGTCATCGCCCGGCTTGGCCGGGCGATCCAGTATTCCGTGGCGCACATTGCGGAAATCGGCTGGCGCCRCGGAGTACTGGATGCCCCGCCTTCGCGGGGCATGACGGAGACTCAATACGCGTTCTCGTTCTTGGTCAGCAGCGAGATCGGCGTCTTCAGGAGAATGACGAGGTCGAACAGCACCGACCAGTTCTCGATGTAATAGAGGTCGAACTCGACGCGCTTCTGGATCTTCTCTTCGTTGTCGATCTCACCGCGCCAGCCGTTGATCTGGGCCCAGCCGGTGATGCCGGGCTTGACGCGATGGCGGGCGAAATAGCCGTCGACGGCTTCGTCGAACAGGCGGCTCTGGAGCTTGCCCTGCACCGCATGCGGGCGCGGGCCGACCAGGGAGAGGTTGCCGGAGAAGACCACGTTGAAGAGCTGCGGCAGCTCGTCGAGGCTGGTCTTGCGGATGAAGCGGCCGACGCGGGTCACGCGCGGATCGTTCTTGGTCACGACCTTCGAGGCCGTCGGATCAGCCTGGTGATGGTACATCGAGCGGAATTTGTAGACGTCGATGCGCTCGTTGTTGAAGCCGAAGCGTTTCTGGCGGAACAGCACCGGGCCGGGGCTGTCGCGCTTCACCGCCAGCGCCACCAGTCCCATCACCGGCAGGGCCGCGAGCAGCGCGAGACCGCCGACGAGGCGGTCGAACAGCCATTTCATCACGAGGTCCCAGTCGGTGATCGGTGCCTCGAACACGTCGAGCGTCGGGACTTCGCCGAGATAGGAGTAGGAGCGGGGACGGAAGCGCAGCTTGTTGGTGTGCGCGGAGAGGCGGATGTCGACCGGCAGCACYCAGAGCTTCTTCAGCATCTCCAGGATGCGCGTTTCCGCCGAGATCGGCAGCGCGAACAGCACGAGATCGACGCGGGTGCGGCGGGCGAACTCGACAATATCGTCGACCTTGCCGAGCTTGCGCGCACCGGCGCAGGTGTCCAGCGCGCGGCTGTCGTTGCGGTCGTCGAACACGCCGAGCACGTGGATGTCGGAATCCTCCTGCGCCGTCAGTGCCTCCACCAGCTGCTCGCCGTTACTGTCGGAGCCGACGATGATGGTCCGGCGGTCGAGCCGGCCCTCGCGTCCCCAGGCACGCACCAGCGAGCGCAGCACCAGGCGCTCGACGAAGAGCGCGCCGAGCCCGAGGACGTAGAAGGCGGCAAGCCACAGCCGCGATATTTCGCTGCCGAACTTGGCGAAGAAGGAGATGCCGATGAACAGCAGGAAAACGAACGACCAGGACGAGATCATCCGCGTCATCTGCCGGAGTTGACCGCGGAACAGCTGCACCTGGTAGATGTCGGCGGCCTGGAAGCAGACCACGGCGGCGACCGCGACGGCGAGGATCTCTGCCGGATAGTCCCAGCTGAAGGAGCCGGCCAGCGGCATGACGTAGCCGACATAGACCGCGATGCCGATGAGGCTCAGCAGCGCGAAGTCGGCAAGGCGCACGATTCCGGTAATCACGATCGGCGAATAGGCGCGGGCGACCTTCTGGTTGACGACGTCGAGCGCGGCGGGAGAGAGCCGGCGGCGGCGCTCCACAAAGGGCTGGTCAGCCGGCTTCGCCGCGGCACCGGTCGCGGCATCGAGCATCGAGCGTGCGTTGAGCGGTTCCACGGGCGTCCACGTCCATTCCAAAAACCCGCGGCGCAGCATTGCACCCGGGCGAGCATCCCCGGGCACTTCGTTATCGGACAAATCGGAAGAATCTCTAAAGCGGCCTTAAGGATGGTTAATGATTGGCGAATGCGTCGCGATAGCCCGCGATCACGCCGTCAACCATCGCCTGCTGGGAGAAATACGCGGAGATGCGCTTGCGCAAGGCGGAGGCGCGCTGCGTTGTCGCCTGCGGATCGGCGAGTGCAGCCGCAATCGCCTCCGCCATTGCCTCGGCGTTGCTTGCCGCGAACAGGGCCGGGCTCTCCGTGCCGAAGATCTCTGGAATGCCGCCGACGCGCGCGGCGATCATGGGAATGCCGGCCGCGCCCGCCTCGATCACCACATAGGGCATGGAGTCGCCGCGCGAGGGAACGACCAGCAGCCGTCCCTTGGAGAAGCCGTAGCGTGCCTTGACGTGGCCGATAAAGCGGATCGCGCCGGAGAGGCCGAGCCTCTCGACCTGCGCCTTCAGCGCTGCCGTCTCCTCGCCGTCGCCGCCGAGCGTGAGGGTGACCTTCTTGCCGCCTTCGTGCAGGCGCGCCACGGCGTCGACCAGCAGATCGGCACCCTTGATGTGCCTGAACTCGCCGACATAGCAGAGGTCGGTGGCATCCTCGGTGGTGACAACAGGCTCGAATTCCTCCGGCGTCACGCCATTGAAGACGCAATGCACCACGCCCTTGGGCGTGCCGACGATGCGCTGGTAGGTGTCGCGGGCAAAGGCGCTCTCGAACAGGAACAGGTCGGTCGCGCCCATCAACGACCGTTCGAGCCGCGCGTAGAATTCGCCTTTCACGGTGTTGAGTGGATAGTGCAGCGAGCCGCCATGCGGGGTGTAGATGCGGATGGTGTCGTCGGTGCGCCGCCGCATGCGGATGAAGGCGCCGGCCTTGGCGCCGTGGCCGTGCATGACGTCCGGCTTGAGCTTTGCGATCAGCCGCCGCATCCGCAGCCACACCAGGACATCGTCGGGCGACGGTTCGCGGCGGATCGCCATGCGGTGCATGCCGAGCTTCAGCCGCGGCGCGAGCTCGGTCAGCGTCTTGTCGGCGCGCTCGCCGCCGGTGAGGCTGTCGGCGAGAATCCCGACATGATGGCCGCGATCGACCTGGCCGTTGGCGACGTCGAGGATGTGGCGGAAGATGCCGCCCACGGGTGCGCGCACGGCGTGCAGGATGCGAAGCGGCCGGTCGGGAGAGGGGGGCATGATCTGAACCAGCGCTCGACGGCAAATGCCGAACAATTGTCGAAATATCGAGACGGATTAAGAGGCCTCGTGGTTAACAAACGGTGACGAGCGCGCGTGCGCTGATGGCGGGATTGCCCGATTAACCCAGCGGCAACCTTAATGGAGTGTAATCGCCCCGGTTGAGGTAGCTTGGCGGCGTTGCCCTGCGGGAGTATTCGATGCGTTTAGCGTTCTGGCGTGCCGGCAAGGTCAAGGCGGTGGTCGAGCGGGCTGTTTCGAAGTCCAAAGCCGAAGCCAAGCCCAAGGTTGATGCAAGGCCTGCGCCTGTTGTCACGAGGCAGGCGTCCGGCGAATCCGGCGACATCGATCTTCACGCGCTCGGTGCCGCGCTTGCGCGCAAGCGCGGCTGGATCATCGTGCCGACGGTGCTGGCGCTTGTCGCCTCGGTCGCCGTCGTCAATCTCGTGACGCCGCGCTACAAATCCGAGTCGCGTATCCTGATCGACGGCCGCGAGAACGTGTTCCTGCGTCCGAACAGTGACCGCAGCAACGAGGAGCGGCAGGCGCTCGACCCCGAGGCCGTCACCAGCCAGGTCCAGCTCGTGCTGTCGCGCGATCTCGCGCGCGAGATCATCAAGAAGAACAAGCTTGCGGAGCGGCCCGAATTCGATCCGGTGCTGCAAGGCATTTCGCCGCTGAAGTCGCTTGCCGCGCTGATCGGCATCGGCCGCGATCCGTTCTCGATGACGCCGGAAGAGCGCGTGCTGGATGCTTATTACGAGCGCCTCCAGGCCTATGCCGTCGACAAGTCGCGCGTGATCGTGATCGAATTCCAGTCGGCTGATCCGGATCTCGCCGTGCGCGTCGCCAATTCGATCGCCGACGGCTATCTCGTGCTCCAGCAGAATGCGCGCCAGGACCAGGCGCGCAATGCCAGCC
>NZ_JBFUES010000530.1:0-5174 GCF_056403875.1 Bradyrhizobium sp. P2_E8 | reverse complement strand
GGCGGCCCGCGATCGTTCGCACCGCGCGACCGGTCGACGTTCCTCTCGGCGCTCGACCAGACGCTGCGCCGGATCCAGCGCCGCCGCGCTGATGCGGCCGCAACGAGCCAGAATTCAAGTCAGGGCTGACGATGGCGCCGCCGCTGATCCAACTCAAGGACATCAAGCTGACGTTTGGCGGCACGCCGCTATTGAACGGCGTCGAGCTCAACGTTGCGGCTGGCGAGCGGGTCTGCCTGATCGGCCGCAACGGCTCGGGCAAGTCAACGCTTCTCAAGATCGCGGCCGGCCTCGTCGAGCCCGACGGCGGCACACGCTTCGTGCAGCCGGGCGCCACGATCCGCTATCTGCCGCAGGAGCCTGATTTCGGCGACCACAAGACCACGCTCGCCTATGTCGAGGCGGGGCTCGCGCCCGGCGACGACCAGCATCAGGCGCGCTATCTGCTGGAGCAGCTCGGGCTGACCGGCGACGAGAACCCGCACAACCTCTCTGGCGGCGAAGCTCGCCGCGCCGCGCTCGCATGTGTGCTGGCGCCCTCGCCCGACATCCTGCTGCTGGACGAGCCGACCAACCATCTCGATCTTTCCACCATCGAATGGCTGGAACAGGAGCTCGACAGCCGCCGCAGCGCGCTGGTGCTGATCAGCCACGACCGCCGCTTCCTCACCAATCTCTCGCGCTCCACGGCGTGGCTCGACCGCGGCCGGATCAAGCAGATCGACCGCGGCTTTGCCTCGTTCGAGAGCTGGCGCGACGAGGTGCTCGCCGAGGAAGAGCGCGACCAGCACAAGCTCGACCGCAAGATCGTCGACGAGGAGCACTGGCTGCGCTACGGCGTCTCCGGCCGGCGCAAGCGCAACGTCAAGCGGCTTGCCAATCTGCACACGCTGCGCGACCAGCGCCGCAACTATCGCGGCACCGCCGGCAGCGCCAATCTCGCAGCCGCCGAGGCTGAGCAGTCCGGCAAGCTGGTGATCGAAGCCAAAGGCATCACCAAGGCCTATGGCGAGCGCAAGATCGTCGACAATTTCTCCACCCGCATCCAGCGCGGCGACCGGCTCGGCATCATCGGGCCGAACGGCGCCGGCAAGACCACGCTGGTCAATCTGCTCACCGGCGGCATGCAGCCCGACTCCGGGACCGTGCGGCTTGGTGCCAACCTTGAGACGGCCACCCTCGACCAGCACCGCGAAAGCCTTGACCCCAAATCGACGCTGGCGGAGGCACTGACCGGCGGCCGTGGCGACCAGATCATGGTCGGCGGCAAGCCGAAGCATGTCGTCGGCTACATGAAGGATTTTCTGTTCGTACAAGAGCAACGCGGCACGCCGGTAGAGGTACTCTCGGGCGGCGAGCGCGGCCGGCTGATGCTGGCGCGCGCATTGGCCAAGCCCTCGAACCTGCTGGTGCTGGACGAGCCGACCAACGATCTCGACCTGGAAACGCTCGACGTGCTCGAGGACATGCTCGGCGACTACGACGGCACCGTGATCCTGATCAGCCACGACCGCGACTTCCTCGACCGCGTCGTCACCTCTGTGATTGCGCCCGAGGGCAACGGCAGATGGATCGAATATGCCGGCGGCTACAGCGACATGCTGGCGCAGCGCGGCGCGGACTTGAAGCGCGAGACGGCGAAGGCGCAAGCCCCCGCGGAGAAGAAAGAGGAGCGGCAAGCTGCTCCCGCATCCGCGCCGAAGCGGCGGTTGAGCTTCAACGAGAAGCACGCGCTGGAAACGCTGCCGAAGAAGATGGAAAAATTGCATGCCGACATCGCCAAGCTGCAACGCGTGCTCGACGATCCCAACCTCTACGCCAAGGATCGCAAGAAATTCGACGACGCCTCCGCCGCGATCGCCAAGGCGCATGACGAATTGTCCGCCGCCGAAGAGCGCTGGCTCGAACTCGAAATGCTTCGCGAAGAAATTGAACAGGCTTAGCGCGTATTCCGCCAACTAGGGGACTGCCATGACAACGACTCTCGCCGCCAAGATCGCCCGCGAATACGGCACGCCCTGCGCCGTCATCGACATGGACAAGGTCGAGCGCAACATCGCGCGGATCCAGAAGGCCTGCGACGACGCCGGAATCGCCAATCGTCCTCACATCAAGACGCACAAGAACCCGACCATTGCCAAGATGCAGGTGGCGGCCGGCGCCAAGGGCATCACCTGCCAGAAGATCGGCGAGGCCGAGATCATGGCCAATGCCGGCATCGACGACATCCTGATCAGCTACAACCTGCTCGGCGAAGAGAAGATGGCGCGGCTCGGCGCGCTGCAGGCGAAGGCGAACATGACGGTGGCCGCGGACAATTCGACGGTCGTCGCAGGTTTGCCGAAGGCGGCCGCAGCATCAGGCCGCCCGCTCTCGGTGGTGGTCGAATGCGATACGGGCCGCAAGCGCGCGGGCGTCGAGACACCGGCGGAGGCGATTGCGCTGGCGCGCGAGATCGCCGGGTCCAAAGGGCTCGAGTTCGCCGGCTTCATGCTTTATCCGACCGAGACCGGCTGGGCGGACGCGCAAAAATTCTACGACGAGGCGCTGGCCGGCGTGCGCGCGCACGGGCTGGATGCAAAGATCGTCTCGACCGGCGGCACGCCGAACCTCGTCAATCTCGGCAAGCTCAAGGGCGGCACCGAGCATCGCTTCGGCACCTACATCTACAACGACCGCATGCAGGTCGCTGCCGGCTCCGCGACGTGGGACGACTGCGCGCTGCACATCTATTCAACCGTCGTGAGCCGCGCCGCGCCCGAGCGCGGCATTCTCGATGCCGGCTCCAAGACGCTGACCACGGACACCGGCGGGCTCGACGGCCACGGCCTGATCCTGGAGCACCCCGAAGCCAAGATCGCGCGCTTCGCCGAGGAGCACGGCTTCCTCGATCTCTCCCGCAGCAACACCCGGCCGAATGTCGGCGATGTCGTGCGCATCGTGCCCAATCATGTCTGCGTCGTCGTCAACATGATGGACGAGGTGCTGATGGTCCGCGGCGAGGAGATCATCGGCACGCTGCCGGTGGCGGCGCGGGGGAAGCTGCGCTAAGGCGTTCGCGCCCGCGCATCCTTCGAGGCTCGGTTTCCGGTGCTCTCGCACCGGAAACGAGCACCTCAGGATGACGCTCTCGTTAGGCCGACTTAAGATGATGCTCGCGGATAGCCGTCATCCTGAGGTGCGAGCCTTGCGGCGCACTGCGCCGCTGGGCGAGCCTCGAAGGGCGACGGCGTTCTATGAACGCTTCAGCCACTCCAGCACCCCCCTACCCGCGGCGGCCCCAGTCGCGAACGTTGCCTGCAACAGATAGCCCCCGGTCGGCGCCTCCCAATCCAGCATCTCGCCGGCGGCGAACAGGCCGGGCAGCTTGCGCAGCATGAAATGCTCGTCGAGCCCGTCGAAGATTATTCCGCCAGCGGTCGAGATCGCGCGATCGATCGGGGCGACGCCGGTGAGCCGAACCGGAATGGCGTTGACCAGGTGTGCGAGCTCGGCCGGCGAGAACGAGGCCAGCGGCCGGCCAGATGCGATGGCGGCCTCCTGCATCAGGCCGATGCCGACCGGTGACAGCTGCGCCGCCTTGCGCAGGAAGTTTGCGAGCGATTGCTTGCCGCGCGTGCCCGACAGGCGCACGGTCAGCGCGGCAGCGTCGAGGTCGGGTCGCAGTGCGATCGTGAGCGTCGCCTGCCCAAGACCCAGCACCGCCTCGCGCAGCTCCGCCGACAGCGCATAGATCGCGCCGCCTTCGATGCCGCCGCGGGTGATCATCGCTTCGCCGCGCACCGTGTGTGCACCGATCGTCAGCGCGACGCCCTTGAGCGGCTGGCCCTCGAAACGATCACGGAACAATTCGGACCATGCGACCGTGAAACCGGAATTGGCCGGCCGCAGCCTCGAGATGGCAATGTCTTTGGACGCGAGGATATCGACCCAGCTTCCATCCGATCCGAGCCGCGGCCAGCTTGCGCCGCCGAGCGCGAGCACGGTGGCGTCGGCTGCAACGGCGGAGGTGCCGCTCGATGTTTGGAACAACAACCGCCCTTCCCCGTCCCAGCCGGTCCAGCGATGGCGGAATGCAAACCGCACGCCGGCGGCGTCGAGCCGCCGCAGCCAGGCGCGCAGCAAGGGCGAGGCCTTGAACGCTTTTGGAAACACGCGACCGCTGCTGCCGACGAAGGTCGGCTCACCCAGTGCCTCGCTCCAGGCGCGCAGCGCGTCGGGTGAAAAGGCTTCGACCGCCGCTTGCAGCTTCGGCGCCGCCTCGCGATAGCGCGGCATGAACTGCGGCAGCGGCTCGCTGTGGGTGAGATTGAGCCCGCCCCGGCCTGCCATCAGGAATTTACGGCCCGCGGACGGCATCGCGTCGTAAACGGTGACGCGCGCGCCGCCCTGCGCCAGCACCTCGGCCGCCATCAGCCCGGCGGGACCTGCGCCGATGATGGTGACGTGGGATTCGGATGGTGTCATGGCGGGAGTTTAGGCCAGATTCTCGCGCCAAAAACAGCGTCATTCCGGGGCGCGCCCGCTTGGGCGCGAACCCGGAATCCATTGGGCGGCGGTTTCTGTAGCACGATGGATTCCGGGCTCGTCGCTTYGCGACGCCCCGGAATGACAGTGGAGCTAGAGCTTGATCCCCGCCCTCGCCGCGGCCTGCGCCACATATTTCTGCGTCTGCTCGAACGCTCCCGTCAGCGCCTTCGCCTTCGACATGTCGCTGATCTCGGCGAAATGCGCGGCGACCGCGTCCGGCGTCCATTCGGACTCCGGCAGGTTGATGCCTTCGCTCTCGACAATCTTGATCACCGCAAAGGAGCCGGCGCCGGCGCCCATGATGGTGCGGGTCGGTGCATCCTCGCTTAGCATGTATTCGACCGCGGGCGTGATCGCGTTCGGCTTCATCAGCTGCAGCGCCTGTGGCGGCAGCAGCTCTTCGGTCATGCGGGTCGCCGCGGTCGGCGAGATGATGTTGACGCGGATGTTGGTCTTGCGGCCCTCTTCCGCCAGCACGTTCATCAGGCCGACCATGCCGGACTTCGCCGCGCCGTAATTGGCCTGGCCGAAATTGCCGTAAAGACCGGAGGACGAGGTGGTCAGCACGATGCGGCCGTAGTTGCGGTCGCGCATGCCGGCCCAGGCCGCCTTGCAGCAATAGAAGGTACCGACGAGATGCACGT
>NZ_JBFUES010000529.1:0-5175 GCF_056403875.1 Bradyrhizobium sp. P2_E8 | reverse complement strand
TATATGCCCCGTTTAAAAAGGGGCGCTACTGGAAATTGCAGTCGTGAAGCCACTCCCGTTACCGGCATAACAGCAAGGGAATAAAGAGCGGACCGCAGCCGCCGGTGGGCTCTCGCTCCAATTCTGCCTGGAAAGCCCGCCAGGTACTCATGATGTCAGCTAGGGGTCAAAACGCGAAAAACTCAACTCGAGCAAATTCAGTCCGCTAAGCCCCATTGAACGGACCTCAAGGGAGGATGATCCTCCCCGTTGAAACGACGCCGGCCAGGTCAAGAGATGCCCCCGCCAAGTCACGAACAGGGCATCGCGGCGGGGCCAAAATGCCTCGCGTTGACCATGATTCCGAGCGTACATTCGCCCAATCTGGGTGATGGTAGGGCAGTTGCAGTGGCGGCTCAGTCCCACAAGACCGCAGAAGAGGAGTACGAGGCGCAAGTACGCGTCCTCGTTCGTATTGTTTCAATCTGCACTTTGGGGCTTTTCGCTTTCGCCGCGGGCCTGCTGATTGGGACCTTTCTATTTTCGTAATCGAACATGAATGACCGGCCCTTCGGGCGTTCTGTTTGATTTGGGCTTCAGGACGCAGTCGCACTGCCGACCAGCACTGCGGCGACGATCGCCGCCACGATCGCGGCGCCGGCCAGCGCGTAGGATGGGTAGAGCGAAAGCGAAACCCATCAAATCTCGTCCTCAAAAGGTGCGGCGGGCCGGCGAGGTATCCACGCTTGCCTCACACGGCATAACGCCGGTAGAGCACGACGATGATGGCGAGCACCGTCCCGGCATAAATGATCTGCGCGACGTGATCCGAAACAACAGCGACGCGCTTTCGGCCCGCGTCCCGAAGTTTTTCATGTCTGTAGCCCGCCAACATCGCCATCAGGCATAGCACGAAGAAGATGTAGAACATCTCTTCGACCACCACCGTGTATCCGACATCGCCGATCTGGCTGTTCACCGCCACGAGCAGCACCGCGCTCGCCAGGATCGAGGTCACTGGGATCGTCACGCGTTCACGAAACATGGTTTCGGGAAAGAACAGCGTGGCGAATACGACGAGCACGAGCAGAAACAGCGGCAGCAGGTTCTTCAGCATGTAGATGGCGGAGCTGCGGCGCAGCATGATGGTCGCATCGAAGCCTGYGAATTCCGTCCTTGCCTCGGCACCAAACAAAGACGCCTTTCCGAGCGTCGATCCGCTGGACAGGGATTCGACGAAATAGGTCAGCCCGAGAAATCGCCAGAGCGGAAGTCCGGAATAGGCCCCGTCCTCGGCCCGCGAGCTTCCGTCGTCGGCGAGGCGCAAGCCGAACCGATCGATGACATAGGTGATGAGTTCCCGCCGCCGTTCCGTGTTCTGAAAATGTAGATGCAATTGCTGCGTGTCGAACGGATAGTCATGGAGATCGAAACGGGCCTTGAAATCGCCGTTGATGCGATAGAGCCGGTAGCTCAGGCCGTCTTCGTGTCCAGCCTGAATCGGCCGCGCTGGATCGAAAGCCCCGCGATCCAGCAATGCCGGGAATTCGACGTGCGTCTGCGCCTCGTCGTCGCCAGCGAATCGCATCCAAAGATAGAAGTCGACGTTGAACGAATTTTGCTTCACGTCGATCCGGCTGACGCGAATGACGTCGATGCCGGTATAGACGACGCGCTGAATCCAGTAGCGCCGATCCTCGAACGCGATGACATGGCCCTTCTCCTGTTCCGCGGCGAGATCGATTCCATCAGGCTGATCGATGCGCACGAGTTGCTGCGGCGCCGTGACGAACCGACCGTAATGGAAGAAACCCATTCGGATCGGGCGCGGAATGTCGCGGTTCGCGTTGAAATAGAGCCGCCCCGTCAGCCCGACGACCGCCGATTTCGGACTGTCGATCGCAGCCAGTGCGACGCGCACCCGGTCGCGATCCGCAACCTTGCTGTCGGATCGTTTCTGAATCCCCTGCCCCATAAACCGGTGATGTACGGCAGCTCGTTTGAGCGCATCGATCATCAGGCGCGCGGCGTCATACGCGCCGCCGRCAACCCAGCTTGGCGAGGTTCCCGCTTTCGCCTTGTAGTCGACGGCAAAGGCCTGCGCCGCCACGCCTGCGCTGTCGAACATCAGCGATGAAGCGGCATACAGATTTTCGCTGAAGAAACCCGGATGCGATTTTTCCTCGGGCTCGTTGGCGAAATTCTGCAAATAGCTTTCGCGGGCCGCGCCCTGGGATGCGATGATCGTTCCCTTGATGCCGTGGCGGCGCAGCGCCTTGATGATGTCTGGGCTGAAATCGGGTGCCGCGCCGACGACGATAACGCCGGGTCCGGGCTCCTGCGCGGCAGCTTCTAGCGCCCCATCCATCGATCCGATCTGACCGGCTGCGACGTCCAGTCCGAACACGTGCAACTGCTCCGCCGGATAGGCCGCCGCAAATCCACGCGCAAAACTCTTGCCGTAGGAATCGCGCGTGTGAACAAGACGGACTTTTGGCTCCTTCATCACGGCGCGCAGATGTTCCGCGACCGAGCGCGCCTGCGCGGAGACCGGCGCCAACGCACGAAAATAGTAATCATTGGTTGATGTCAGATCGTCGGCAGCCGCGCTTCCCGTGAGCGCCGGAACCCGCGCAGCCTTATATACCGGCGCTGCCGCGAGCGAAGTGGAGCTGAGATAATGGCCGAGCACAGCGACGCATGGGCTGTCGGCGATCGCCTGCGCATTCGCACGCGCCACGGCTGGATCGCTTGCGTCGTCGAACAGAGCGAGTTCAATGAGCCGTCCGTTGACGCCACCCTTGGCGTTCACCTCGTCGATTGCAAGCTGCGTCGCGACCAGGCTTTCCGTCCCGGCCGGGGCGGACGGGCCAGAGAGCGAATTGGCGAACGCGATGCGAATAGGCTCCGGGCGGGTCCAGAGGATGACGGCCCAGGCGACGGCGAGCACCAGCGCGACGCCCGCAACAACTGCAAGCCACATTCTCAGCCGCGGCTTCATCGTCGATCCTCGCATCGATCGGCATAAGCCGAGATTCTCCAGATCGAGGCCTCACTCAGGCCGAGATTGCCGCCGCTGGGAGCGTTTTTCAACCCCGCCCATCGCCACCGGCAAGATCTACGACCACTCAAAGCGGATGAAGGGAAAAGCGCTTGGCAGGTCGGTTGACGGGCCAGGAGCCGACGCAAGCCGTCACCGACGCGATGCCTGGATCGAAATCAGAGACTGCCGATCGGCCGGCGGTCGAGATGGTGCGTCCTGATGAAGGCCTGCTGCGCAACCACTGCCATGATGCCATCATGCCCCTGTTTTGCCCGACGCGTCAACCGGATTTCGTAAAATCGAAAATTCGAAAAACCCCAATGCCGACAAAGGGCCGGCTACTGTGCATGGGGTTGTTTTCGCGGTTTTTGTTGTCCGGCCGCAAAAGCCTCGGACCGGACCGATCTCGCCACGAAATCTGGTCCTGCCTTCGTCGTCATGGCCGGGCTCGACCCGGCCATCCACGGCTTCTCAGCGGCACCAAAAACGTGGATGCCCGGGCCCGTTCGCCTCAGCTATCCACCTTCAGCGCGGCAATGAAGGCTTCCTGCGGGATGTCGACCTTGCCGAACTGCCGCATCTTCTTCTTGCCTTCCTTCTGCTTCTCCAGAAGCTTGCGCTTACGCGTGATGTCGCCGCCGTAGCATTTTGCGGTGACGTCCTTGCGCAGCGCGCGCACCGTCTCGCGGGCGATCACCTTGCCGCCGATCGCCGCCTGGATCGGGATCTGGAACATGTGCGGCGGGATCAGCTCCTTCATCTTCTCGACCATGGCGCGGCCGCGGCCTTCGGCGCGGGTGCGATGCACCAGCATGGAGAGCGCGTCCACCGGCTCGGCATTGACCAGGATCTGCATCTTGACGAGGTCGGCCGGCTTGTAGTCGGTGAGATGATAGTCGAACGAGGCGTAGCCCTTGGAGACCGATTTCAGCCGGTCGTAGAAGTCGAACACGACCTCGTTGAGCGGCAGGTCGTATTTCACCATCGCGCGGGCGCCGACATAGGTCAGCTCCTTCTGCGCGCCGCGGCGGTCCTGGCACAGCTTCAGCACGCTGCCGAGATATTCGTCGGGGGTGAGGATCGTCGCCTCGATCCAGGGCTCCTGGATCTCCTCGATCTTGACCACGTCGGGCATGTCGACGGGATTGTGGATCTCGAGCTCGGTGCCGTCGGTCAGCTTCATCTTGTAGATGACGCTCGGCGCGGTCGCGATCAGGTTGAGATCGAATTCGCGCGACAGCCGCTCCTGGATGATCTCCAGATGCAACAGGCCGAGGAAGCCGCAGCGGAAGCCGAAGCCGAGCGCGGCCGAGGTCTCCATCTCGAACGAGAAGCTGGCGTCGTTGAGGCGCAGCTTGCCCATCGCGGCGCGCAGCGTCTCGAAATCGTCGGCGTCGACCGGGAACAGGCCGCAGAACACCACCGGGATCGCCGGCTTGAAGCCCGGCAGCATTTCGGTGACCGGCTTCCTGTCGTCGGTGATGGTGTCGCCGACGCGGGTGTCGGCCACTTCCTTGATGGCGGCGGTGATGAAGCCGATCTCGCCGGGGCCGAGCTCGTCGACCTGCTGCATCTTCGGCGTGAAGAAGCCGACGCGCTCGACGTCGTAGGCGGCGCCCGTGCCCATCATGCGGACGCGGCTACCCTTCTTCATGACGCCGTCGACGACGCGGATCAGGACGACGACGCCGAGATAGACGTCGTACCAGCTGTCGACCAGCAGCGCCTTCAGGGTCGCGTCGCGATCGCCCTTCGGCGGCGGCAGGCGGGTGACGATGGCTTCCAGCACGTCGGGAACACCGAGGCCGGTCTTGGCCGAGATCATCACGGCGTCGGAGGCGTCGATGCCGATGACGTCCTCGATCTGCTGCTTGACCTTCTCGGGCTCGGCGGCCGGAAGGTCGACCTTGTTCAGGACCGGAACGATCTCGTGATTGTTGTCGAGCGCCTGGTAGACGTTGGCGAGCGTCTGCGCTTCGACGCCCTGGCTGGCGTCGACCACCAGCAGGGAACCCTCGCAGGCCGCCAGCGACCGCGAGACTTCGTAGGCGAAGTCGACATGGCCGGGCGTGTCCATCAGGTTGAAGATGTAGTCCTTGCCGTCCTTGGCGTGGTAGGCGAGGCGGACCGTCTGCGCCTTGATGGTGATGCCG
>NZ_JBFUES010000528.1:0-5183 GCF_056403875.1 Bradyrhizobium sp. P2_E8 | reverse complement strand
GTACCGGATCGCCCGCTTTCACGGGTGATGACACGAAATAGCAGGAGTTGAGCGTGAAAGATCGGGCCGTTACTTCAACTTCAGGCGATACGTCTCGTGGCAGTCGGAGCAACGATCGTTGATCGCGGTATAGGCGGCCTTGAGGCTCGCTACGTCGGTGATCTTGCCCTTGACCTCCGCGATCGCCTTCTGCACCGGCGGGATCTTGGAGTCGAAATCGGCCTTGTTCTTCCAAACCTTCGGCGACGCTCCATAGGTCGCGTTCACCACGTCCTGCTTTGGATTGACTTCGAAGGTCTTGGCGATTTTGGCGACGTCGGTCTCAAGATTGGCGATCGCCTCGTCGATGGCCTTCTGGTCGTAGGGGATGTCACCCTTGGTCATTTTCTGGATGACCGTATAGAGGCTCTTGGCCTGCGAGCGCATCAGATTGTCCTGTTGAACCGCGACCTCCTGCTGCGCCATCACGGCGCCCGCGCCCAATAGCAGGGTCGTCGCGACAATCATCGTCCGTTTCATTGTTGGTTTCTCCGACTCGCAGATCCCTTGGGATTGGACCCTCCACCCGCTTCACGGGAGTCGCGGTCCATCCATGGATAGAACCCCGCGCGGGGCATTTATTCCCGCGCGTGAGGATTGTGGCTTACAGGCTGTGACGGCGACGGTGCTCGCTGATCGCGATCCACACCCGCTCCGGGGTTGCCGGCATGTCGATGTGGTCGATCTTGTACTCGCGCCAGAGCCCGTCGACGATGGCGTTGACGACGGCCGGACAGGAACCGATCGCGCCGGCCTCGCCCGCCCCCTTCACGCCCATTGGATTGGTCTTGCAGGGGACGTTGGCGGTCTCGAACACGAAGTCCGGACCGTCCGCCGCCCGCGGCAGCGCGTAGTCCATGAAGGTCGCGGTGATCAGCTGGCCGTCGCCCGCGCCGTAGACCACCTGCTCCATCAAGGCCTGGCCGATGCCCTGCATGGCGCCGCCATGCACCTGCCCCGCCAGCAGCAGCGGGTTGAGCGTCTTGCCGAAATCGTCGACGATCACGTAGTTGACGATCTTGATGATGCCGGTCGCCGGATCGATCTCGACTTCCGCCACATGGGTGCCGTTGGGATAGGTGCCGTCGGCGCTGGCGAAGGTCGCGCTGCCGTTCAGCTTCGACGGATCGGCGCCGGGCCGCTTGGCGAGGTCGGCGAAGGAGATCGAGCGGTCGGTGCCGGCAATCCGGATCACGCCGTCGGTGATCTCGAGGTCGCCCGCGCTCGCTTCCAGCGCCTGCGCTGCGAACTCCTTCAGCTTCTTGCCCAGATCGCCCGCAGCGCGCTCCACGCAGACGCCGCCCGTGGGTATCGAGGCCGAACCGCCGGTGCCGAGACCTGTGGCGATCTCGTCGGTATCGCCCTGACGGATGTGGACGCGCTCCGGCGCCACGCCGAACTGCTCTGCGACGATCTGCGCATAGGCGGTCTGGTGCCCCTGCCCGCTCGACTGCGTGCCGATCAGGACGGTGACATCGCCATTGGGATCGAGGCGGACGTTGGCCGTCTCCTCACCCATCACGCCGCAAATCTCGACATAGCTCGCAAGGCCAATGCCGCGGATCAGGCCGCTCTTCTTCGCCGCCTTGGCGCGCTTGGGAAATTCCTTCCACTCGGCGATCTCCATCGCGCGCTTCAGATGCGCGGCGAAGTCGCCGGAATCATAGACCTTGCCCGTCGCGGTCTTGTACGGCAACGCCTTCGGCTGAATGAAATTCTTGCGGCGGATCGCGTCCGGCGTCATGTCGAGCTTTCGCGCGCAGGCGTCAACCAGGCGCTCGATGACATAGGCCGCCTCGGGCCGGCCCGCACCACGATAGGCATCGACTGGCACGCTGTGGGTGAAGATGGTGCGCACCCGGCAGTGGAAGGCCTGGATGTCGTAGAGGCCCGGCAGCATGCCGGCGCCGCCATGCGGGATGTAGGGGCCGAAGGTCGACAGATAGGCGCCCATGTCGCCCATCAGGTCGCAATCCATCGCGAGGAACTTGCCGTCTTCAGTCAGCGCCATCTTCGCGGTGGTGACGTTGTCGCGGCCCTGCGCGTCGCCCATGAAATGCTCGGAGCGGTCGGCCGCCCATTTCACCGCCTTCTTCAGCTGCCGCGCCGCAACCGCCATCAGGGCGTATTCGCGGTACGGAAACAGTTTCGTGCCGAAGCCGCCACCGACGTCGGGGCAAATCACCCGCATCTTCTCGGTCGGGATGTTCAGCACGTTCTGGCAGAGGATGTCGCGCAGGCGATGGCTGCCCTGGCTGCCGACCGTCAGCGTCAGATGGTCGCGCTTGGCGTCGTATTCGCAGACCGCCGCGCGCGTCTCCATGAAGCTTGCGACCACGCGCGGATTGACGATGGCGATTTCGGCGACCGCATGCGCCTTGGCAAAGGCGGCCTCCGTCGCCGCCTTGTCACCAATTGAAACGTCGAACAGCACGTTGCCGGGCTTGTCCGGCCAGACCTGCGGCGCGCCCTTCTTCACGGCATTGACGACGCCGGTCACCGATGGCAGCGGGCTCCATTTGACCTCGATCGCCTCGATCGCGTCGCGGGCCTGGTCGATGGTCTCGGCGACCACGAAGGCGATGGAGTCCCCGACATGAAGCACTTCGTCCTTCGCGAGGATCGGGTAAGGCGGGCCGGTGAAGGGATCGGTCTCGAGATTGAACAGGCACGGCAGATTGCCGAGATCCTTGACGTCGTCTGCGGTCAGGATCAGCGCGACGCCGGGCAAGCCGCGGGCACGGCTCGCATCGATGGTGTATTTGGCATGCGCATGCGGCGAGCGCAGCATCAAGCAGCGGAGCGCAGCCTGCGGCGCGTAATCGTCGGTATAGCGGCCCTTGCCGCGGATGAGCGCGTCATCCTCCTTGCGCAGCACGCTTTGGCCGACGCCGAACTTGATGGGAGCTGCCATTTTCTTATCCCGTCCTCATGGTTGTTTTGCGGGCATATTGCCGTGGAAAGAGTGGCAAGGCAAACGGGTTTAGCTGGGCGCATTGATCGCAGGCCGGGAAAAGCACCGCTCACACGCATAGCGAAGTTGCGCAGAAAGGCCGGAGTTCGCTCATTTCCCGGTAGAGGTCGCTGATCCTGCGCCCTCCTCGACACGCTCGGAAACCTCCTCGGAGGCCGCGCCACGCCATCGTCGGGCCCCCTCATTTTTCGATCAGACGGAACTGGGGCGACCTGGCGGCGCAACGTGTTTCTTGAGAACCATCAAATTTGCCTGGCCGCAGACTGTTACGCGTTGGGCGTGCGGGCGCGAGACCCCCATCGTTCCGAAGCTCGTCCGCCTCTGGAGGAGAAGGTGATTAGATTTCGTGCAAAGGTCGGAATGGCGTCGAACCTTCCGGATTGGCTCGATCTAGCGCGCGGGCTCGCTGCCGTCGAGGTCCTGATTTTTCATTCCTATCAACTCCTCTTCGAAGAACAGCTTCCCGGCGCAACCCATGACGGCCCGATCGTTCTCGTCTACTCCGTAATATGGGCCTTGAGCGGGCACGGCGTTGCGGCCGTCATCGTCTTCTTTGTGCTCAGCGGCTATTTGGTCGGCGGGCCGGCATTGGTGCGCGCAAAAAATGGCGAACTGAACGCCATAGATTACTTCTCCGCGAGAGCGTCGCGCCTTTATGTCGTGCTGCTTCCGGCGCTTGCGGTCTCCCTGTTGTTTTATCTGCTGGCCACGCAGTCGGACAAATGGCAGCCATTTGTTGCTTTCCACCAACATATCCTTGCCGCGTCGGGACTGTTCTCGTCCAGCGTCAGTCCAGCCGCGGCCTTGTGCAACGGGCTATTTCTTCAGACCATTGCCTGTTCGACCTACGCTGGCAATCTGGCATTGTGGAGCCTGTCCAACGAGTTCTGGTATTACGTCCTGATTTTGGCGTTGTTATCAGTTGGCAAGCGCCCAACCTGGATTTTGGCGATCGCCGCGATCCTTGCGCTCTTCGTCGTGGCCGAGCGCGCTGATGTGCGCGGTTATCACACTGGCCTGAAGTTCACCTTCTATTTTCTGATCTGGTGTGTCGGCGCCCTCGTTTACGCCGTCGTGTTACCGCTGCGGATGTGGTTGCTCGGCCTTCTGATCTCACTGGCCGGGATTTATCTCCTTCAGGCCAAAGGTCTCTTGCCCGGCTGGGCCGCGTATCATCTGACGGTCAGCATCCTCACCGCCGCGGCTATCCTGGGCATAGAGTTTACGAGACTATCGCTGCCGCCATCTCTGTATTTCGCGCGTGATATCGCCAAGTGGAGTTTCTCGCTCTACGCGATTCATTATCCCATCCTGGTCTTCCTCAATGTCAGCATTGCCGCCGAAAAACGCGAGTTTACAATAGGGTCGCTTGCTCTCGATATGCTGTTCATCCTGTGCGGCCTGCTGGCCGCGTTCATCTTCTATCTCCTGTTCGAGCGACACACGGATGCTGTCAGGGCGCGGCTCCGGACCGTCATAGGAAAACGCCCGTCGAAGCCGCGGATGGAAAAATCCCTAGCTCCGTGACTCGACGGCCCACAGCATTCTTCGCAGTTCGATAATGGCCCGCGGCATGCGTCGTCATGATCGTCACCTGTAATGGTGCGGGATCGCATAGGCCGAGCTTTATGATCGCTTACATCACCCCTCGGCTCCAGAGGGCCGTGGCGCGATCTCTCAGCGTATCGATAGCGCGTTCAGGCGTGATGTAGTCGATCTCGCCACGCGTCAGGCCGATATCCATCAGCTCCCTGTCACTCAGGTCCTGCAATGTGACCCGTGGGCGCTGCCGCCGCTCCTGAAACGCATACCAATATCGCCTGAGCAGGCCGAGGACGCTTCGCGTCGATGCGGCTGCTGGTCCGGCAGCATCGCCGTCCGACAAGGCGTCGTCCAGCGCTGCGGCAGACGCCTTGAGACGTGCTGCCAACGCATGGTCGATCGCGTCCTTGGCTTGCGCGATGGAGAGGTTGAGGCCGCGTCCTGCGGCATCGCCCTCAATTTCGGATGAGATGTTCGTCAATTGTGGTGGCATCGGATGCTCCTGCTGTTGCGCCGGCAGGGAGCGTGGCCAAACAAAAGGCCCCGTCCGATGCCGGCGGGGCCTGGTGGAAAAGATGTCGTCGTCGAATTACTAGCGCGCGACTCCTTCCACGGCCCAGCCGAAGCG
>NZ_JBFUES010000527.1:0-5187 GCF_056403875.1 Bradyrhizobium sp. P2_E8 | reverse complement strand
GCGCTGGTACGGCCGCTGGTTCGTGTCGCAATTCGCGCTGGTCGACCGCGGCGCGGCAGCTCGCGCCTATTGAGCGCTACCTCCGCTCGCGCACGGAGCCTTCCTGCGCGACGGAGGCGACCAGCGTGCCGTCGGGCTTGAAGATCGAGCCGCGGGTCAACCCGCGGCCGCCGCGCGCGTTCGGCGAATCCTGGGCGTAGAGCAGCCATTCGTCGGCGCGGAACGGGCGGTGAAACCACATCGCGTGGTCAAGGCTCGCCGGCATCATGCGCTTGTCGAACAGCGTGCGGCCGTAGCGCGCCATGATCGCATCGAGCAGCGAAAAGTCCGATGCGTAGGCCAGCGCGCACATGTGCAGCGCCGGATCGTCGGGCAGCTTCGCCGCGGTCTTGATCCAGACGTGGATGCGGCCGTCCTCGATCTTCTGGCCGAAATAGCGGCCGAGCTCGACCGGGCGCAGCTCGATCGGACGGTCGGATTCATAGTAGCGGCGAATGAACTCCGGCATCTCCTTGAACAGCGGCTGCTTCGCCACTTCCTCCGCCGTCAGCTTTTCCGGCGGCGGCACATCCGGCATCTTGTCCTGGTGATCGAACGCGCTCTCCTCCTCGGCATGGAACGACACCATGATCGAGAAGATTGCGTTGCCGTGCTGGATCGCGGTGACGCGGCGGGTCGAGTAGCTCTTGCCGTCGCGCAGGCGCTCGACCTGGTAGATGATCGGGATCTGCGGATCGCCCGGCAGGATGAAATAGCAGTGCAGCGAATGCGGCAGGCGCCCCTCGACGGTGCGGCAGGCCGCAACCATCGCCTGCCCGATCACCTGACCCCCGAACACCCGCTGCCAGCTCGTCTTCGGACTGTTGCCGCGGAACAGGTTCACCTCGAGCTGCTCGAGGTCGAGGATCGAAATGAGGTCGATCAGGCTCTTGGACATGATGGTGCTTTCAAATGCCTCGTCATTCCGGAGCATCGCGCCAGCGATGAACCCGGAATCCCGAGCGATAACCTCTGGATTCCGGGTTCGCGCTTCCGCGCGCCCCGGAATGACGGAATTGGGCCGTTCCGCCCTTGTTTCACCGCACTGTTTCGCCCAGCTCAAGTCTGCTAGCAAGACCAAGAGTTAGCCGGGAATTCGGGTATGTCGGTACAGGGTAGCATTGTCATTGGCGGCGGCGCTTTTGCGRGCCTGGCGCTGGCGCTCGCGCTGCGTCAGGGRCTCGGGCCGGAGATTCCCGTCATCGTCGCCGACCCGGCCCTCAGCACGCGTCCGAGCCGCGACCCGCGCGCCACCGCGATCGTGGCCGCCTGCCGCCGCCTGTTCGAGGCGATCGGCGCCTGGGACGACGTCAAGGGCGAGGCGCAGCCGATCCTCGACATGGTCGTCACCGATTCCAAACTCGAAGACGCCACGCGTCCGGTGTTCCTGAACTTCRCCGGCGACGTCGCGCCGGGCGAGCCCTTTGCGCACATGGTCGAGAACCGCCGCCTGATCGACGCGCTGGTGGTGCGTGCCGAGGCCGAGGGCATCGATCTGCGCGCCACCACGGTTGCCTCCTACGACGCGCGTTCCGACGGCATCGACGTGACCCTTGGCGACGGCAGCGTGATCGCGGCCAGCCTGCTGGTCGCCGCCGATGGTGCGAGGTCGAAGCTGCGCGAGCGCGCCGGCATCGCCACCCATGGCTGGGAGTATGATCAGTCCGGCATCGTCGTCACCGTCGGCCATGAGCGCGATCACGAAGGCCGCGCCGAAGAGCACTTCTTGCCCGCAGGTCCCTTCGCGATCCTGCCGCTATCCGGAAAGCGCTCCTCGCTGGTGTGGACCGAGCGCCGGACTGAGGCTGCGCGCATCATTGCGCTCAGCGACGAGGAATTTCACGGCGAGCTCGAGCAGCGCTTCGGCCTGCATCTCGGCGAAGTGAAGGCGCTCGACAAGCCGCGCGCGTTTCCGCTGTCCTATTTCGTGGCGCGCTCCTTCATCGCCGAGCGCCTCGCGCTGGTCGGCGATGCCGCCCATGTCATCCACCCGATCGCGGGCCAGGGCCTCAACATGGGGCTGAAGGATGTCGCGGCGCTGGCCGAGGTCGTGGTCGATGCGGCGCGGCTCGGCATGGATCTCGGCGCGGCCGACGTGCTCGAGCGCTACCAGCGCTGGCGCCGTTTCGACACCATGGCGATGGGCCTTGCCACAAACTCGCTGAATTTCCTGTTCTCCAACCAGTCGACGCTGCTGCGCACCGTGCGCGACATCGGCCTCGGCCTCGTCGACCGCGCTCCGCCGCTGAAGAATCTCTTCATCCGCCAGGCCGCTGGGCTGACCGGTGAGGTGCCGCGGTTGTTGAAGGGCGAGGCGCTTTAGGAAAATGTCGCCGCTCTAAACTCCGCTCGTCATCCCGGACAAGCGCGCCCCAAGCGCGCATAGATCCGGGATCCATACGCAGCAGCATCAGTTTTGCGAAGACCTGGAGTTGCCAGCTTCGCGCCACAACCTCTCCCTGTGGTTATGGGTCCCGGCCTTCGCCGGGACGACAGCGAAAATGTTGCGCAGCCATCGCGCCAAGATCAATCGATCTTGCGCGCCTCTTCCGGCAGCATGATCGGGATGCCGTCGCGGATCGGATAAGCGAGCTTGGCGCTGCGCGAGATCAGCTCCTGCTTTGCTGAATCGAACTCGAGCGGGCCCTTGGTCAGCGGGCAGACCAGGATCTCCAGCAATTTGGGATCGACGCTGGTTTCGGGGCGTTCGGTGGGCGCGTTCATGGGGGTCTCCGGCGATTGGCTGCCTCTAGCACAGAAATTCGCGTCCGCCCATCGCGCCGGCCAGGGCGTTTTCGAGCGACGTGGGTACCGGTTGGCGTCACTCGGCGGAGATCATCCGCAGCAGCTCGTCGAACAGGCCCTGGAGCCGTGCCGCCGGCACCGGCGGGCCCGACAGGGCGAAGCCGAGAAACGTCCAATAGAGAATCTGCGCGCGAGCCTGCGCCGTCGCCGGGTCGAGCCCGCGCTTGCCCAGGAGCTGCTCGATATAGTCGAGCCTGCGGCGGTCGATTGCGCGCACCGCGGCTTGCGCGGCGGCATCGAATGCCGCCCAGTTGCGGACCGCCCGTTCGAGATCGAGCCGCGCGCCGAAGGACCTGCGCAGCAGCGCCTTCAGCGGCTCGTCGCTGGCGGCTTCGACATCGGCGATGATCTGCTCGGCCGCGATCTCGCGCCAGCGCTTCAGCACGGCGGCATGGAACGCGCCGAGATCGGCGAAATGCCAATAGAAGCTGCCGCGCGAGACGCCGATGGCCTTCGCGAGCGGATCGGCCTTCAGCGCGGTGAAACCACTTTTCGCGAGGGCCTTCAGGCCCTGGCGGATCCAGTCGTCGGCGGAGAGCTGTTCGGTCATGGCGGGTTCCGGAATCGGACCATACAGCCCATACACTACTGTATTGACAGGCGGCAGCCCAGTCCCTATGTCTCCGTACAGTTATGTATGGAGATATCGATGCGTGATCTCTTGCTTCAGTGCGCCGGCGTCCTGACCATCGTCGTGGCCCTGATCCATGGCATCCTCGGCGAGACCAAGGTCTTTCCTCGCGCCAGCATCGAGCCGGAACGGCTGCGCCCCCTGATCCGCCTGGTCTGGCAGGCATCGACCGTCGCCTGGATCGGCGGTGGCGTGCTCCTGATCGCGGCGCCCTGGATGGATTCGGCGCCGGCGCGCCACTGGATCGTCATCACCATGGCCTGCGTGTTCGGTTTCTCCGCCTGCGCCAACGCATGGGCCACGCGCGGCCGGCATTTCGGCTGGATGGCGCTCAGCGCGGTCGTTGCCATGGCGGTTGCCGGCTATTGAGCCTCGCGAATGATCGCTGTCTCGCCACGGCGAACGGCGAGCCGTTACAGATGGAGCTTCAAGCATGGCTCTGACACTCGTCACCGGAGGCACAGGCCATCTTGGCCGAGATATCGTCGATCGTCTCGTTCGCGACGGACGTCACGTCCGGGTGTTTGCGCGATCGCCGTGCACGCGATCGGATGTCGAATGGGCGAGCGGCGATCTTGCTACAGGCGCAGGGTTGCGGGAAGCGCTGCATGATGTCGATACGGTCATCAATGCGGCGACCTATTCGCCGATCGCGCGGCGCGGCGGCATTCGCCCGACAGACTTCTTCACGTCGCCCTCCGCCGTGGACGTCGAGGGCACCGGGCGGTTGCTGTCGTCCTGTGGGGAGGCCAGGGTGCGGCACTTCCTCCACGTCTCGATCGTCGGCCTCGATGAGGCAACCCTGCCCTACGCGCGGGTCAAGCTTGCCGGCGAACGGCTGGTGCGTGCGTCGGCGTTGTCCTGGTCGCTGGTCCGCGCGATGCCGTTCTACTATCTGCTCGACAGGCTGCTCTCGGGCCTCGCCTGGCTTCCGGTCTGGCCGGTGCCGACGACGCTGTTCAATCCCGTCGATACGTCGGATGTCGCCGACCACGTCGTGGCCTGCGCCTTCGACGGGATGCGTGGCGAGCGCGCGGAGATTGGCGGTCCCGAAGACCTTGAGCTCGTCTCGCTGGCTCGCCGGTATCAGGACGCGAGGCGACTGCATCGAAAAATCCTGCCGATGAACCTTTCGGACGCGAAGGCGCGCGGCATGGGCTTCGTCGTCAGCCACGGCGTTCGCGGTCGGCTCTCCTGGACGGATTGGCTGCAACGCAACGATCCCGTTGCGCGAAGCGCGACCCAGCGATGACCGGCCCGACCGGCCCGACCGGCGCGCCTGCGGCCCGTGAGACGTAAGGCCGCAGAGGCCCGCCAAAAGCGCACTGCGTACGGAGAGCACTCAGCTTTTGGCCGACGTTAGAACTTATCTAAAGCAATCCATGCCCGAACCGGATTGACTTCACCTCCTCCTTCGCTTCCTTCGGTCTCGCTCCGCGGCTTCCCGCGCAGCGCCCACGACAAAGGAGGAGAGGTTCGTGAAGGTCATTCGTGTTGTTGCCATGGCACTGACGATCGGGATTGGCGCGGGATCGACGGCCATGGCCGACGGTTTCAAGGACTGCACCAAGCTCGACAAGGCGTCGTGGAAGCCGGCGAGCGAAGCCGAAGCCAAGGCCAAGGCGCTCGGTTACGAAGTGCGGCGCTCCAAGATCGAAGGCTCGTGCTATGAGGTCTATGGCGTCAAGGAAGGCAAGCTCTACGAGCTGTTC
>NZ_JBFUES010000526.1:0-5195 GCF_056403875.1 Bradyrhizobium sp. P2_E8 | reverse complement strand
GTTCAGACGCATGTCGCGAAGGCTGGCACCCGTCATGTCCGTTCCCTTGAAGCTGATGGTGCCGCTGTCGGGCCGGACCAGCCCGACGATGGAGCGGCCCACCGTGGTCTTGCCACAGCCTGACTCGCCGACGATCCCGAGCACCTCACCCTCTGCCAGCGACAGCGACACACCATCCACCGCCCGCACCTGATATTTTCGGCCGGCGCGCCTGACGCTGAAGGAGACCTTCAGATCCCGAATGTCGAGGACAGCGTTGCCGTTCATCGCGGTTYCCCGGCATCCAGGGGGAAGGCGCAGAGCACCTCGTGTCCTCGAGAAACTTCCGCGCGCGGTGGGGCCGCGGTGCGGCACGTCTCGCGCACCGCTGCGCACCGTGAGGCAAAGACGCAGCCAGCGCCGACCGTGCCGGGTGCCGGCGGCTGGCCCGCTATGGTTGGCAGACGGCGCGCACCGGAATTCCGCGACGGCATGCAGTCCATCAGTCCGCGCGTGTAGTGGTGGCGCGGTCTGCCGAACAACGCCTCGACGCCCGCTGTCTCCACGATCCGGCCCGCATACATGACCGACACGCGATCGGCGAGCTGCGCGATCACCCCCATGTCGTGGGTGATGAACAACATCGCCATGTCGAGGCGGTTGCAGAGCTCGCGCAGCAGCCCGAGAACCTGTACCTGGATGGTGACATCCAGTGCCGTGGTCGGTTCATCGGCGATCAGAACCTGAGGCCTGCAGGCCAGTGCGATCGCGATCATGACCCGTTGGCGCTGGCCGCCGGACAATTGATGCGGATACGCCGACAGTTGCATTGCGGGATCGGGCATGCGCACCTGCTCGAGCAGCTCGCGCGCCCTGTCGATCGCCGGAGGGCCGGACAATCGATCATGCACGCGCACGGCTTCGGCGATCTGATCGCCGATCCGACGAACCGGGTTAAGCGAGGTCATCGGCTCCTGAAAAATCATTGCCATCCGGCCGTGGCCCGCTTCGACGCGCTGCCAGGGCTGCAGCTGCGTCACGTCGCAGCCCTCCAACAGGACCCGGCCGGCCCGGATCCGCGGACCGGGCTGGGGCAGCAATCCCATCACCGCAAGCGAGGTCATGCTCTTGCCGCATCCGGATTCGCCGACGAGGCCGAGGATTTCGCCCTTGCCAAGTTCGAAGGACACGCCGGCGACGATGTCGACCGGTGCAGTCTCCGGGCCCAATGACACCGTAAGGTCGCGAACGGACAGCACGATCTAGCCCTTCTCGCTAAAGAGCTGACGGAACCGAGGATCGAGACGATCGCGCAGTGCATCGCCGACCAGGTTGAGCGAAAATGCAGTCGCCACGATCATCATGCCCGGAAAGAACAGCAGCCACGGCGCGCGGGTGATGAAGGTGCGCGATTCCGCCAGCATGTTGCCCCAGCTCGGAATCTCCGGCGGAGCGCCCAGGCCAAGGAAATCGAGCGATGCCGCGCCAAGCTGCGCGAACGCGAAGACGAAGCTGGCCTGCACAAGAAGCGGTGAGACTAGGTTCGGCAAAATATGCTTGCCGATGAGCCAAGCCGTTCCGGCGCCCATGCTGCGGGATGCCTCGACATAGGTCTCCATGCGCAAGCGCAGCGTCAGACCGTAAACGATCCGCGTCGTGGTCGTCATGTAGCCGAGCCCGATCGCCAGAATGGCATTGGCCACGCTCGGGCCGAGGACGACGATCAGCCCAAGTGCGAGCAGCAGGCTCGGGAATGCCATGAGCACATCGACCATGCGCATCAGCAGGTGACCAAGCCGGGGGAACAGGGCGGACAGCACGCCGATCGGCACGCCTGTCGCAAGCGCGAACACGACCACGCCCGAACCGATCAGGAGCGCCATGCGCGCCGAGTGGATGACGCGTGACAAGGTGTCCCGGCCAAATTGGTCGGTACCGAACCAATGAAGCGCGTTCGGAGGCGTCAGTCGGATCGACGGGTCGATGGCGTAGGGATCGTAAGGTGCGAGCCAGGGCGCCAAAGTCGCGGCGAGTATGGTCCCCAGGAGGATGCCGAGCCCGAACAGTGCGATCGGGCGCGCGATGAACGGCTTCAGCCAAAGGATCGCGCCGTCACGGCTCATTGGAGTTCGACCCGCGGATCGAGCAGGCGATAACTCAGATCGACGATCAGGTTGATCAGGAGATAGACGACGACGATGACCAGAATGACGCCCTGGATCACCGGATAATCCCGGCGGAGGATCGACTGGACGACGAGGCGGCCGATACCCGGCAGGGCAAACACAGTTTCGGTCACCACCGCTTCGGACAGCAGCGCCGCGAAAGTGAAGCCGAATGCCGAGACCACCGCCAGGAGCGCGTTGCGCAGGATGTGCCGAACCACGACCTGCCAGGGCCTGATACCCTTTGCACGCGCCGTGCGCACGTAATCCTCGCGGGAGACGTCGAGCATGCTGGCGCGCGTCAGCCGCAGAATCAGCGCGGCATTCGGCGCCGCAAGCGCCAGGCTCGGGAGGACGAGATAGCGGAGATTGACGAGCCCGCCTTCGAAGATCGATGGATAACCGGAGCTCGGAAACCAGCCGAGCCACGCGGCAAAGATCAGGATCAAATAGAGCCCGACCCAGAACGTAGGAATCGAGGCCATCAGCATCGCCGCGCCGGACAGCCCCTGGTCGAGCCAGGTGCCGTGCCGAACCGCCGCGATCATGCCGATCGGCACACCGATGAGCGTAACCCAGATCATCGTCATGGTGGCGAGCAAGGCGCTGGTCTCGGCCCCATCGGCAATCACCGACAGCACCGGCGCCTGGAAGAAGATCGACCGTCCGAGATTGCCCTCGAGCACGTGGCCGATCCAGGTCAGATATTGCAGGATGATCGGTTGATCGAGGCCGAGCTGGTGTCGCAGAGCGTCGATCTGATCGGGGGTCGCGGTGTCACCGAGCAGAACATAGATGGGATCGCCCGGAACGATATGGATGAAGGCAAAGATGATAACGGACGCCGCTAGAAGCGTTACCGCCGTCGTTGCCGCGCGCTTGAGTGCGTAAGACCACATGTGATGGTGCAGCTGATCAGCGGCGACGAAGCGCGTCGGTGACGGCGCTCGACATTCCCAGCGGTCTCATTGTCCGTCCTTACTTGGTAGACACATTCCAGAACACAGGACCGTTCGGGTTCAGTCCCTTCAGCTTGGGAGACGCGATGTCATAGGTGTAGGCATCGCCCACTTTCATGACCGGCACCTGGTCGTAGATCAGCGATTGGATCTTGTCCCATGTCGACTTGCGTGCGGTCGGATCGGTCGATTTGATCAGCTCGGCCCGAAGCGAACTGATCTCGGGGCTGTCCCACCACCCGGGATAGCTTGCATTCAGGAACGTGAGGAGCAGCGGATCAGGCGAGAACGAATGGTGGGTGACAAAGATGTCCCACTGTTCCGGCTGGCCTCGCATCTTGAGAAGCGTCGCCCAATCGACGACCATCATCTGAACATTGATCCCGGCGTCGGCCAGCTGGCGTGTGAAGACCGAGGCTTCGTCATAGTGCGCCTGATAGTTCGTCGAGACCAAGAGGCGAATCGGAGTTCCTGTGTAGTCCGCCTCCTTGGCGAGTTCCTTGGCCTTCTTTGGATCGCGCGGGCTGTAGCCGGATACGCCTTCCGCCGAGTACCAGGGCGTGCCCTTGGGGAAGATCGATCCCTCGGCATTCCACAGGTCCTTGGAGCCGAAGGCGACGCGCAGGGCCTGCGACTTGTCCAGCGCGGTCTGGATGGCGCGGCGGAGCTTGTAGTTGTCCTTCAGGATTCCCTGCTTCGAGTTCATGAAGAAAAGGCCGAAGATCGGCGCGTTCGTACGCTGCACCTGAACCGACTGGTCCTTGCTCAGGGACTCGTACAGATCGCCAGAGATCATTTCCGCATAGTCGTAGTCGCCGGCCTGCACGCCGCTCACGCGGGTGCCGACGTCCGGGACCGGAATGAACCGGATCTTGTCGAAGATGGCGACGCGGGCGCCGGCGAAGCCGTCGCCCTTTTCCTTCACCGGCTTGTAGCCATCGAATTTCTCCACCTCGACATAGCGGTTCGGCCGCCACTCCACGAACTTGTAAGGCCCGGTACCGATATAGTCCTTCTGCTCGATCGGCCGGTTTCCGGCATTGGCGGCGATTTCTTCCGGATAGATCGCAAGGCCACCATTGACGTCCGCAATGAGATTCTTCCAGGCGCCGTTCGGCGCGGACAATTTCAGCGTGACCTCATACTTTCCGGTTGCCTCGACCGACGAGGCTGCGGCCATCAGGAGCTTGCCGCGCGCACCGAAGTTGCCCCACCGCGTCAGCGAGGCGGCCACGTCCTTGGCGGTCATCTCCTTGCCGTTGTGGAAGGGGACGCCTTCGCGGAGCTTGATGACGATGGTCTTGCCGCCGTCTTCCTCGCGATCGCTCTCGGCCAGCATCGGCCGTGGCGCATAGGTCGAGTCCAGCGCATACAGTGTCTCGAAGATGTGGCGGCCGATGACTGATGCGACGTCGGCAGTCGTCAGCATGACGTCGAGTGGCGGCGGTTCGCCGATGGTCGCTTCGCGAAGCAGGGTGGCCGCGCTGGCCTGTGCATTGAGAAACAATGCGGTGGCGATCCCGACGGCGCCACGCATCAAGACACTGAGGTCGCATCTCATGATCGCCCCTCCCACCTTGTTTCAGCCGCCTGCCTTCACGTGCAGGGGATGCGCCCTCAGGTGTCGACCCGGCGGCGCGTTATCGTTTGTTTGAAAGTTACATGCATAATATGCTAAGTTTCAAGTGGAAAATTGCCATTGATTGCCGATCTGTCGATACGTTGATCGGTCGAAGCTGAAGGTTTCTTACGGCGATCTCCTGGTTGGGGGCGCAGGTTAATCCGACCTGAGGAAGGGCGCGCATGCCGCGTGCGAAGCGAATTCACCCGGCGAAGTCCGCTGGGACAGCAGTCTCGACGCCGTCGCGCCGCGACGCGTTCGTGGCCGGCGATATCATCTCCGTCATCAGACAGAGTGCTCCGGGTCTCAGCCCATCGGAGCAGCGTGTTGCCATGGCGCTGCTGGCCGACGTCGAGTTTGCCATTCACGCGAGCAATGCGGAGCTGGCCCGCAGCGCGCGCGTCAGTGAACCGACAGTGACCAGGTTCAGCCGCTCCGTCGGCTGTCGCGGCGTCCGTGACCTCAAGGTGA
>NZ_JBFUES010000525.1:0-5207 GCF_056403875.1 Bradyrhizobium sp. P2_E8 | reverse complement strand
GCGTGGCGCTGAGGGGGCCGCGAAGTGAGAAGATCGTGGGGCGGGCAGAGCGCAAGCGTGCCCACCCTCGTGAGCACGGGCACGCCGCAACTACAACGACATTGCGAGCGCAGCGAAGCAATCCAGAGTCTTTCCGCGGCGGGATTTCTGGATTGCTTCGCTGCGCTCGCAATGACGGAGCTTGCGGCTACAGCGCGCCTCTCTCTCGTCGCCCGGACGCACTGGAGATGGTGGGCACGGCGCAAGGGCGCCTTTGCCCACCCTACTTCTTCGCCGGACGATCCTTCGCGGGGATCACGAGCTTCAGGCCGGACCAGACGTCGTCGACGGCGCAGACCTTGATGTCGACGAGACCGTTTGCGAGCGCGGTCTCGCGCACCAGCGTTTCCGTCACGTCGGTGACGACACCTGAGGCCTTCTTCGGCCATGACGCCCAGATCATCCCGGGGGTGCGATCGCCTTGCGGTAGCTGCGCAGCTTGACCGCAAAGCCCTTCGCTTCGGTCGCGAAGACATGCACCATGTCGAGCGGCGCCTTGGCGGTCCTTGCGATCTTCACGTCATCAGGCAATTCACCGACGACATCGCGATAGGCCGTCGAAAGGCCGTCCACAAAAATACAAAAGCCCGGCTTGATGCCGAGCTTTTGCACTAACGGTTTGCCGGAATAGCCGGCCACGGAGGCTTTACGCCTGCGGCTGCGGCTCCAGGCCCGGATCCGGATCGGGCCGCGGGCGCGACTTGCCGGCCGGCGGCACCGCGGAGGCGCGCGGCGTGGTCGGCTCGAGCACGGACTCGCGGTTCGGCTTCTTGCCCTTGAGCAGATCGACAATCTCGTCACCGGAGAGCGTCTCGAACTCGAGCAGGCCCTTGGCCAGCGCCTCGAGGTCGGCATGCTTCTCGGTGAGGATGCGGGTCGCTTCCTTGTAACCTTCCTCGACCAGGCGCCGAATTTCGGAGTCGATCTTCTGGACGGTCGCTTCAGAGGCGTTCTGCGTGCGCGACACCGACATGCCCAGGAAAACCTCGTCCTGGTTCTCGCCGTAGGAAACGGTGCCGAGCTCTTCCGAGAGGCCCCAGCGCGTCACCATCATGCGGGCCAGGCGCGTCGCCTGCTCGATGTCGGAGGCGGCGCCCGAGGTCACCTTCTCGCGGCCGAAGATCAGCTCTTCGGCGACACGGCCGCCCATCATGATGGCGAGGCGCGAGGTCATCTGCTCCAGCGACATCGACAGCTTGTCGCGCTCCGGCAGCTGCATGACCATGCCCAGTGCGCGGCCGCGCGGGATGATCGTCGCCTTGTGGATCGGATCGGTCGCGGGCACGTTGAGGCCGACGATGGCGTGGCCGCCCTCGTGATAGGCCGTCAAGAGCTTCTCTTCCTCGGTCATGACGAGCGACTTGCGCTCGGCGCCCATCATCACCTTGTCCTTGGCCTCCTCGAACTCGGCCTGGGTCACCATCCGCTTGTTGCGGCGGGCGGCGGTGAGCGCGGCTTCGTTGACGAGGTTCATCAGGTCGGCGCCGGAGAAGCCCGGGGTGCCGCGCGCGATGGTCTTGAGGTTGATATCGGGGGCCAGCGGCACCTTGCGGACGTGGACCTTGAGGATCTGCTCGCGGCCGACGACGTCAGGATTGGGCACCACGACCTGACGGTCGAAGCGGCCGGGACGCAGCAGCGCGGGATCGAGCACATCAGGGCGGTTGGTGGCGGCGATCAGGATCACGCCCTCGTTCGCCTCGAAGCCGTCCATCTCGACCAGCAGCTGGTTCAGCGTCTGCTCGCGCTCGTCATTGCCGCCGCCGAGACCGGCGCCACGGTGACGGCCGACGGCGTCGATTTCGTCGATGAAGATGATGCAGGGCGCGTTCTTCTTGGCCTGCTCGAACATGTCGCGGACACGGCTCGCGCCGACGCCGACGAACATCTCGACGAAGTCCGAGCCCGAGATGGTGAAGAACGGCACGTTGGCCTCGCCCGCGACCGCACGCGCGATCAGGGTCTTACCGGTGCCGGGAGGGCCGACCAGCAGCACGCCGCGCGGAATGCGGCCGCCGAGGCGCTGGAACTTGCCGGGGTCGCGCAGGAATTCGACGATCTCCTGCAGGTCCTGCTTGGCTTCGTCGACGCCGGCGACGTCCTCGAAGGTGACGCGGCCATGCGCCTCGGTGAGCATCTTCGCGCGCGACTTGCCGAAGCCCATCGCCTTGCCGGCGCCGCCCTGCATCTGCCGCGACAGGAAAATCCAGACGCCGATCAGCGCGATGAAGGGCAGCCAGGAGACCAGCAGCGAGACGAACCAGGGCACGTTGTCGCCCGGCGGCTTCGCGGTGATCTGGACCTTGCTGTCATAGAGGCGCTTGACCAGCGTCGGGTCGTTCGGCGCATAGGTCTGGAAGCTGGAGCCGTTGGTGAAGGTGCCGTGGATGTCCGGCCCCTGGATCACGACGTCGCGCACATTGCCGCGGTCAACCTCGCTCAGCAGCTGGGAGAAGGCGATGTCCTGCGAGGAGGCGCGCTGACCCGGATTCTGGAAGAGCGTGAACAACGCCAACAGCAGCAAGACAATGATGACCCAGAGGGCGAAATTGCGCAGATTGGCGTTCATCGATCTTCCTTCGTGGTCGCGCGGATCGCGGCCTGAATCCTTGGGCAGTACGAGGAAATCCCCAAGGAATCCTCTCGGTTAGACGCATACAATTTAGGTGCCGCCCCGGTCGCTGCCAAGGGAACGAGATGGGACTATTTATCCCATCTTAGGGCGATTCCCGCTGAAATAATGGCGACCTACCCGGGGTTTTTCCTGCCTGGTTAAGGTGACCTGACGGCGCTGCCTCGAAACAGCCGGTGTCATGATCCGCCCTCATCTGTCCCTGCGCCGCCGGGCCGGCGCCGGTGCAATCTGGATACGCCCGCCGGCAAGGCTGATCAAGGCTCCCGCAAGGGTCTGCTTCAGGACCGGGCGGCCGTTTGCGGCTGCGCGGGGGCTCGCGGCCATGTCCTGATCAAGGATGGCTTGATCGAGCACGGCCATCAGGGTCTCGACCTTGCCGAGTTCCGCCGGCCCTTCGTGCCCGAGCGCGTTGATGGCCCGCAGCAGGAGCCGCAGCCGGACCTCCTCCGGTAGGGTGGCGAAGGCGCCAGCCTCGAAACTTCGCATGCCCGGCCCATGCGGCGCATCGTCGCGATCCCTCAAACGAAGGAAGCGCTCGGCCCCATCCGTCAGCACCTCCACCGCCGCATTGGCGCGCGCCAGCCTGCCTGCGAGCCGCGCCAGACTGCGGGCGTCGCCGCCCTCGGCCGCAAGCTGCGGCAACAGCGCGCGCAGCCGCGGCCGGGTGAAGGCGGTGTCGCGGTTGGTGGGATCATCGGCAAAGCCGATCTTCGCGCGCTTCAGGGTCGCGATCAGCTGCGCCTTCGGGACGTCGAGCAGCGGGCGCGCCAGCACGATGCCGTCGCGCGGCGTGAGGCGCGCCATCGCCGACAGCCCGGCAAGTCCGCTGCCGCGGACGAGGCGCATCAACAGGGTCTCGGCCTGGTCGTCGCGGGTATGGGCGGTCAGCACATGGCTCGCACCGACGCTGCGCGCGGCCTGCACGAGCAGGCGGTAGCGGGCCTCGCGCGCGGCCGCGGGCAGTCCCGTCTTCGGCTTGGCGCCGCGCCAGCGCAGGGTCCGGTGTGGCAAGCCAAGCTCGGTGGCGAGCCGCTTCACCTCGCGCGCCTCGYGTGCCGCCTCGGCCCGCAGGCCGTGATCGACGGTGACGACGGTGAGAAGCGGGCCGCGCGCGAGGCTGCGCCGCCAGCGCGCGGCGAGCCACATCAGCGCGATCGAGTCAGGCCCGCCGGACACCGCGAGCACCAGTGCGGGCGCACTTTTCAACTCGGCGAAGAGCTGCTTCGCCTCGCGCACCGAGATCGGAGAACTATCGTCGTCTGACATGGCGCTGCCCAGCAATCACCACCGAATGGCGGGCACGTTTTAGCGCAGCGCCATCCGCGTTGTCAGCGAGCAACGCCGCGTGGTCAGCACTTCACCCGCTTCTGCTCGCGGTCGACGGCGGCTTTGACGCCGGCGGAGGCGCGCGGATATTTGCGGCCGACCTCGCCGAAGGCGGCGCAGGCGGCCTCCTTCTCCTTCAGCGCGGCCAGCGACTGGCCGAGCCGCAGCAGCGCGTCCGGCGCCTTGGCCGACTTCTCGTATTTGGTGGTGACGGCGAGGAAGGCTTCCGCGGAGTCGCGATATTGCTGGCGCTGGAAGTAGCTCTCGCCGAGCCAGTATTGCGCGTCCCCGAGCAGCGGGTCGCTCGGATACTTCTGCGCAAAGTTCTTCATGGTCTGCTCGGCGAGCGCGTAGTCCTTGCGCTGCATGTAGCCGATGCCGAGATCGAACTCGTCGCGCGGCGTTGCCGAGGGCGGCAGCGTGGTCAGGCCAGCGCCTGCGGCAGGCGCGGGATAACCCTGTTGGGCCGGCGGATAGCCGGGCTGGGCTGCGGGGGGCGCGGCCTGCGGCTGATAGCGCGGGCTGGTATTGGCGAGATCGAGCGGCTCGCCGGCGTTGCGCCCGCCGGGGGCTCCTCCCTGCATCGGCTGCTGCCCGCCGCCGAGGGCGCGCGGCGCGCCGGGCGCGCTCGGATTCTGGCTGGGGTCAAAGGCATCGCCGCGGCGGCGCGAGCCGGGAGCGCCGGGCGCCGGCTGCTCCTGAACGATCGGCGCGGGAGAAGCGCTCTGCGGCTGCTCGTAGTTCGGCTGGGCGGGCTGCTGCTGGCGATAGCCCGGCGCGCCTTGAGAGGGCGAACTTTGGGCGGGCGGCACGGCAGCGACATTGGGCTGGACCGGCGCCTGCCCGGGTGCGGCTTGCGCACCGCCTTCGAGCGCCCGCAGGCGCTCCTCGAGCTGGCGATTGCGGTATTGCAGTTCTTCGTTCTGGCCGGTGAGCTGGCGCAGCTGGTTCTCCAGCCGCTCGATCCGCATCTCGGGATCATCGTCCGTTTGCGCGAAGACGGGCGAGCACAAGGAGAGCAGCGCGGCGGTCGCCACGGTGCCGGTTAATACCTTAAATCTGGATGACATCTTGCCCTGACGACGAAAGCGAAATGGCCTGCGACGGAACATTCGACGCGCCACACATTGAAGGGGAGTACGCCAAAAATGTGACTGCTACAAAGGGGTTTCTGTCACAGATCGCTGAAACGAAACCGGCGCCCGTG
>NZ_JBFUES010000524.1:0-5215 GCF_056403875.1 Bradyrhizobium sp. P2_E8 | reverse complement strand
GGCCGCGCTTCGAACGAGGGCCCGAACCACCATGAATCCAGCCAATCGCGCGCTCTGGTATATCGAGAGCCATCTGGCCGAGCCGATGACGCTCGACGAGATCGCTGCGATATCAGGCGTGTCGCGGTTCCACATCGTGCGTGCGTTTGCCGCAGCCACCGGCCTGCCGGTGATGCGCTACGTGCGCGCGCGGCGGCTGACCGAGGCGGCACGCAGTCTTGCGAACGGCGCGCCGGACATTCTGTCGCTGGCGCTGGAGGCGGATTACGGCTCGCACGAAGCATTCACCCGCGCGTTCCGCGACCAGTTTGGCACCACACCCGAAGCGGTGCGGGCCGCGACGTGCACCGGCCATCTCAAGCTTCAGGAGCCGATCCTCATGGACTCCACCCCGTCAGACACGCTCGCCCCGCCGCGTTTCGAGACCGCAAAGGCCTTCCTCGTCGCCGGCATCAGTGAACGCATCTCCTGCGACAACGGCGCGATCATCCCGGGAATGTGGCACCGCTTCAACCAGGAGGTCGCCGACATTCCGGCGCGTGTCGGCAACGTCGCCTATGGCGTCTGCTGCAACGGCGACGATGCCGGCAATTTCGACTACATCGCCGGTGTCGAGGTCGGCGACTATTCCGACCTGCCGCGCCGCTTCGGCCGCATCCGCATCCCCGAGCAGCGCTATGCGGTGTTCACCCACACCGACCACGTCGCCTCGATCCGGCGCACCGTCAACACGATCTGGAATCAGTGGCTGCCGGCCTCCGGCCTGAAGGCCGCAGACGCGCCGAACTTCGAGCGCTACGACGAAAAGTTCGATCCTGCGACCGGCAATGGCGGTTTCGAGATATGGGTGCCGGTGCGGCAGTAGCATGATCTGGACCCGCTGGCGCAAAGTGCGAAGCGGTTTTCCGAAAAGGTCATGCTCAAACGACAACGCAAGGCGCGATGTCGCGCCTTGCCGCGCAACGCTGGCATACCGTCCCGCTTGCTTGGCAAGCCCCGGTGACTTTGTCATAACCACGGGCAAATCTTGCGTGTGGAGGCCCGTGCCGGACATCCCGTGCAAGCCAGAACAAGCAGCCGGGAGGATCTCAAATGTCTGACGTCCGCGTTCTCGCCACCGACCTCGAATTTCCCGAAGGGCCGGTCGTGATGCCGGACGGCTCGGTGGTGCTGGTGGAGATCCGCGGCCAGCGCCTGACCCGAATCCATCCCGACGGCCGCAAGGAGATCGTCGCCGAGGTGCCGGGCGGGCCGAATGGCGCGGCCCTCGGCCCCGACGGCAAGATCTACATCTGCAACAATGGCGGCTTCTCCTGGATCCCGACCGGCAAGATGATCATGCCGGGCCCGCAGCCGGACGGCTATCTCGGCGGCTCGATCCAGCGCGTCGATCTGCAATCGGGCAAGGTCGAGACCGTCGTGACCAAATGCGGCGAGCACGATCTGCGCGGGCCGAACGATCTGGTGTTCGACAGGCACGGCGGCCTCTGGTTCTCCGATCTCGGCAAGCGCCGCGCGCGCGAGATGGACGTCGGCGGCATGTACTACCTCAAGCCCGGCATGACCGAGATCGTGGAGGTCGTGCACGGCGTGCTGCCGGCCAACGGCATCGGGCTGTCGCCGGACGAAAACACGGTCTACATCGCGGAAACGCCGACGGGGCGGCTCTGGGCCTATGAGCTCTCCGCCCCCGGCACGCTCAAGCCGCGCGAGCCGATCTACCGCGGCGAACGGGGCACGCCGATCTGCGGCCTCGGCGGCTACCAGATGTTCGACTCGCTCGCGGTGGAGGCGAACGGCAATGTCTGCGTCGCCACCCTCGTCTCCGGCTGCATCTCGGTGATCGCGCCGGATGGGACCCTCGTCGAGCAGGTCCCGACCGGCGACCGCGTCACCACCAACATCGCCTTCGGCGGCCCCGGGCTGAAGACCGCCTACATCACGCTGTCAGGCAAGGGCGAGCTGATCGCCATGGACTGGCCGCGCGGCGGTTTGCCTCTCAATTTCCTAAACAAATAAACGGTGCTAGTTACCGTCATTGCGAGAGAGGCAATGCAACCATCAGACCCTCACCCTGAGGAGCGCGCCCTTCGCGCGCGTCTCGAAGGGCGAGGCCACCAGCCGGGCCTTTATCCTTCGAGACGCGCGTTCCGCGCTCCTCAGGATGAGGATCTGGCAGTCCTGCTGCCTCGCCGCACAATGACGTAAGGAGAGACTACAATGCCCTGGCCTGATCCCATCACCCTGCGTGGACAGCACGCCCGTCTCGAGCCGCTGTCGCATCAGCATATCGAGGGGCTGGTGGAGGCCGTGAAGGACGGCGAGCTCTCGAAGCTCTGGTACACCGCGATTCCCCTGCCGGAGAACATGGGCAAGGAGATCGACCGCCGCCTGGCCTTGCAGGCCGCAGGCTCGATGCTGCCGTTCACCGTGTTCGATGCCGGCGGCAACATCGTCGGCATGACGACCTACATGAACATCGATGCCGCCAACCGCCGCGTCGAGATCGGCTCGACCTGGTATGGCAAGAGCGCGCAGCGCGGGCCGCTCAACACGCAGTGCAAGCTGCTGCTGCTCCGGCACGCCTTCGAGACGCTGAACTGTATCGCGGTCGAATTCCGCACGCACTTCTTCAACCACCAGAGTCGCCGCGCCATCGAGCGCCTCGGCGCCAAGCAGGACGGCATTCTGCGCAGCCACCAGGTCGCGCCGAACGGCACGCTGCGCGACACCGTGGTCTACAGCATCACCGCCGCCGAATGGCCGACGGTGCAGACGCATTTGAATTATCAACTCAACGACAAGCCGCGCTGAGCGGCCGAGGCACCATGGACAGATTTGATTATGTGATCGTCGGCGCGGGCTCGGCCGGCTGCGTGCTGACCAGCCGGCTGAGCGAAGATCCGAACGTTAGCGTCTGCGTGCTCGAGGCGGGCCCGAGCGACTGGCACCCGTACATCCATCTGCCGGCGGGCTTCATCAAGACCTTCCACATGAAGAGCATCAACTGGGCCTACCAGCAGGAGCCGGGGCCCTGGACCGGCGGGCGCAGCATCTACGCGCCGCGCGGCAAGACGCTCGGCGGTTCGTCCTCGATCAACGGCCACATCTACAATCGCGGCCAGCGCATGGATTTCGACACCTGGGCGCAGATGGGCAATCGCGGCTGGGGCTATGCCGACGTGCTGCCCTACTTCAAGCGGCTGGAGAAGCGGGTCGGCGAGGGCGAGGACACCTATCGCGGCCGCGACGGCAACCTCATCGTCACCACCATGGACTGGCGCGATCCGCTATGCGAGGCCTTCATGGAGGGCGCGGTCTCGCTCGGCATCCCGCGCAACCCCGACTACAACGGCGCGAAGCAGGAAGGCGTCTCCTACTGCCAGCGCACCATCAACAACGGCTTGCGCGTCTCCGGTTCCACGGCGTTCCTGAAGCCCGCGATGAAGCGGCCGAACGTGCATGTGCACACCCACGCGCACGCGACCGAGATCATCTTCGAGGGCAAGCGCGCCGTCGGCGTGCGCTACACCAAGGGCGGCCGCGGCGGCACGCCGGTGGAAGTGCGCGCCAACAAGGAAGTGATCCTCTCCGGCGGCACCTATAATTCGCCGCAGCTGCTCCAGCTCTCCGGCGTCGGCTCGCCGGACCTGCTGGCCGCGCACGGCATCGCCGTGCGTCACGCTTTGCCCGTCGGCGAAGGCCTGCAGGATCATTACGCGCCGCGCACGGTCGCGCGCGTAAAAGACATCAAGACCATCAACGAGCTTCGCCGCGGTCTCTCGCTCTGGATCGAGGCGCTGAAATGGGCGACCGCGCGTCGCGGCCTGCTCTCGCTGTCGCCGACCATGGTCTATTGCTTCTGGCACTCCGGCGAGAGCGCCGAGAGCTCCGACCTGCAGCTCACCTTTACCCCCGCAAGCTACAAGGAAGGCGTGCAGGGCCAGCTCGAAGACGAGCCCGGCATGACGGTGGCCTCCTGGCAGCAGCGTCCCGAGAGCCGCGGCTATGTCCGCATCCGCTCGGCCGATCCCTTTGYGCCGCCGATCATCCAGACCAACTATCTCGACGCCGAGCTCGACCGCCGCGTCATCGTCGGCGGCATGAAGCTCGCACGGCGCCTCTTGAAGTCCGCGCCGCTGTCGCCCTATTACGCCTACGAGGATTTCCCCGGCCCCAACATCAACACCGACGACGAATTCCTCGCCGCCGCCACCGAACGCGGCACCACCACCTTCCACCCCGGCTGCACCTGCCGCATGGGCCCGGCGGATTCCACCTGGGCGGTGGTCGACGACCAGCTCCGCGTCCACGGGTTGGAAGGTCTGCGCGTGATCGACGCCTCCGTGATGCCGCGCATGATCTCGGCGAACCTCAACGCCTCCACGATGATGATCGCGGATCGTGCCTCGGACCTCATCCGCGGCAAGCAGCCGATGGAGTCCGCGCGCGTGCCGGATGCTGCTGTGGCGTAGGCTTCGTAGGGTGGGTTAGCTGGCGGCTGCGCGAAGCGCAGTCCGCGCGGCGTAACCCACCGCTTCTCTCGACACGGAGACCAAAGAGGTGGGTTACGCTGACGCTAACCCACCCTACGAGCTTTGCTGTGTCGCTCGCCCGTCAACCCCTTCGCACGAAAATATTCCACTTTACCGAAATTCGGAATTGCGGCATACATCGAAACAGCCCGGCCTGACGAAGAGGGGCGGTTCGCGAGTCGTTCGAAACGCGGGCCGGGTTGCGGTGGACGCGGCAGCGTCGTGTGCGAGAGGCTAAGGGCAGGGCGGATTGCTCTCCGTGAGCCCAAAACTTCGTGCGGACGAGCGGCGCTGTGTGCGTACGGCAAAACCGTGTGGTCCTGGCCGTCGTTGCTACGGTCAAGCTCTTGCGAAGGCGGCAGTCGCGTCAACCGGCGCGGTGCCGGTGAATTTCGCGGGAGTGAGGGAGGCCAGAAGGAACTCGGCTCCCGGGAGAGCACGGCATAAGCCGTCCGACCACTGCGCAGGGAAGGCCGTGTGTTTGGCTTCACCTGTATGCCGCTGTGCAGTTCTTCTGCGTGTGCTTTCGCACGGCGGACCGTGGGTGCCAGCCGGCATCCGGCCTTCCCTGCGCCCTCATTTCTGGAGGGCGATGGAGAGACCAAAGCTCGGGCGAAATGCGCCGCGAGGATGAGAAGGTGCGTCTGTGATTCAAAATGCGAACCGGAAGAGCGAAGCCG
>NZ_JBFUES010000523.1:0-5217 GCF_056403875.1 Bradyrhizobium sp. P2_E8 | reverse complement strand
ATCCCGGTGGCTTCGCGACCATGGCCGACCTCAAGCGCGATATGGCGATCCTCGCCGCCAGCGGCCGGGACTGGGCCGACCGCACCAAGCGCCTGGCGGCGCGCGTTCCCGAACTGGACATCTTCTCGCAAGCTTTGATCGAGAGACTCGACGGCGGCTGGCGAATTACCGGGAAGGGACGAGCCGTCCTCGCCCTCATGGAGGCCAGGCCTTCCGAAGCGGAGCCTTTCCATGGGGCAGATGCACTCGAAGAGCCGCCAGGGGGCACCGGGCCCCGACTTCCGCCCTCCGTACGTCTCGGTCGGACCAATCGTCTTCAGCGTCGCCGCGCCGCCCGGGCGCGAGCCCGCGCCAAGGCTTCCTGACGAGCTCGGCGAGGCTTCGGCCGGGACGTAGACAGCAGAACGGCCCGTCCGATGCCGGACGGGCCGTTCGAGCCAGCGTATCGCTCGCTCAGTGCATGTGAACCAACCAATAGCCTGCGCCGCCGACGACGATGACGGCAGGCACGGCCCACAACAGCAATACGGGCATGATGTCCTCCTTCGGTTGTCCAAATGAGTGTCCGTGGGCCGCTCGGGCCCTCGGGCTTACTGCTCGGTGCAGACCTTCGTGGTCTTCATGCCGCTCTCGGCTTCGGTCTTGGTCTTGTAGGTGCCGTTGTCGACGATGGTGGTGGTCGTCGAGGTGGGCTTGGTGTCCACGACCGTGCACTTCTTGGTGGTGGCATCGCGAACGACGTAGAACTCGGCGGCGCTGGCCGCCTGGGTGCCGAGAGCGAAGGCGGCGAGAGCGCCGCAGACGATCAGTTTTTTCATGTCCATTCCTCCAATGATTTTAACCTACTTCGCAGTAGTGATCGCCAACCGAAATCGCGGCGGAAAGTTCCGGTTTTTCCCGATTGCGGATTCGCGTCAAAAATCCGAATTCTGACCACCTCCTCTTCGCCGGCGCTGCATTTTGGCTCTGAGCGTCGTGCTGATTGCCGGAACATCCCGAGTTGGAACTCAAGGCGGCAACCAAGGTTGTCTGGGCCTAACAATGAGGGAGTATCCCATGAACATGCGTCTATTGCTGGCCACTACGGCCGCGGTTGCGATCGCCACTTCCGCGTTCGCGCAATCGTCCCCCACCACCTCGAACACGAATCCGCCGACGCAGCGTCAGCAGGATTCCAACACGACCCCGCCGCCATCGAGCACGACGTCGACCCAGTCGACGACCTCTTCAGGCAGCGCTCAGCCGGCCAACCCGTCGTCGAGCTCCGCTCAGACCCAGGCACCGGCTTCCAGCCAGAACGCATCCGGTCAGGGGGCCAACTCCGCCTCCGGCGCGAACACCGCACAAACGCCCTCTTCCGGTAGCCAGGCGCAGACCGGCCAGCCCGCGAACCAGGCGAACCCACCCTCCAGCCAGGCGCAGACCAACACGCCTTCGAACGGCAACGCGCAGACCGCGAACCCTGCGTCGAACGGCAACCAGGCGCAATCGCCCACGGGCACCGGGTCGACGAATACCGCCCAGCAGCCCACCAACCAGCAGAACGCGGCCGATCGCTCGTCGAGCACCAACGTGAACGCTTCGGTCAACATCAACGATCAGCAGCGCACGCGCATCAGCCAATCGATCTCGCATCTCGATGTGCGGCCGCTCGACCGCGTGAACTTCTCGCTTTCCGTCGGCGTCGCGGTGCCGCGCGACGTGCGACTCCAGCCGTTGCCGGCCGAGGTGGTCGAGGTCGTGCCCCAGTATCGAGGCTACAACTTCGTACTGGTGAAGGACGAGATCGTCATCGTCGAACCTTCGAGCTACCAGATCGTCGCGGTCCTCCCGTATTCCGGGCGCTCGACCGCCTCCGCGCCGGCGCGGACCGAACAGCGCAAGGTGACGTTCAGCGATCGCGATCGCGAAGTGATCCGGAAGCACGCCAAGGCCCGCCCTGTGGAGCGCGAGCGTCAGACGACGGGTAGTGCGGTGCGGACCGAGATCCGCAGAGGAGAGCGCGTGCCCGAGGGCGTGGAAGTCGAGTCCTTCCCCGAGGAGGTCTATCGCGATGCGCCGACCCTCCGCGAGTATCGGTACATCAACCGCGACAGCCACACCTACATCGTCGAGCCGCAGGAACGCCGCGTCATCGAAGAGATCGATTGACCCTGGCTTGGCCGGCCTCGACCGGGGCCGGCCGTGTCCCGCACGCTACGTGAGGAACGATCGGCGGGCCAGCACGTCGAGTCTTCGCTCCCGGCATTGCCCCCCACTAGTCGGGAGCGAAACCTGGCCCCCACAGGTGGGCGACCTCGACCCATCGGTCGAGGTCGTTTGCCATCTGGCCCCAGAACCAGTCCCGCCGCGTTTGCCTGCTTCACCCGACCTTCTTCGAGATTGAAAAGCCCTCCTCGAAGTCGGCATGATGCCAAGGCTCTCTTAGGGGCGCGCATCGTTCTCGAAGGATTCAAGTGAGCCAACCCCGGATATCTTTCCTCGTCGTCGAGGACGAAGCCCTGATCCGCATGATGCTCGTGGACATGATCGAGGAGCTCGGCCACGTCGTCGTCGCCGAGGCCGGAAGCCTCGAGGATGCCGTGAGGGTCGCGTCCGATGCGGCGTTCGATATCGCGATCCTCGACATAAATTTGGGAGGCTCCAAGAGCACGCCTGTCGCCGAGGTCCTGGTGAAAAGAGCGTTGCCGTTCATCTTCGCCAGCGGCTACGGGGAGGACGGCTTGCCGGAGGACTTCAAGGATCGACCCACGCTCCGAAAACCGTTTCAACTGGACGCCCTCGATCGAGCGGTCCAGACCGTGCTCGAGAACTGAACTTGTCGGCCCGTCTAAGCCGGCGCGAGCGAGGGCTGGCGTCCGCGGCGGGATCCGCGATGGGTGCGAGGAAGGACGAAGTGCCGCTGACCGGATTGAGCGCTCGCGCGCAACGCCGTGCGCGCTGCGTTGGCAGGTCGCGCCGTGACCTCCGAAAATCTCCGGTCACTGACGCAGCGCGACCTGTTTGCGGTCTCCGGCGTCGGCTGGCGCACGCTGAAGGAGGTCGTCGGCTGGGCGGCGATGTCGGGCGTGCGACTTCCACGCGGGTAGCGCCGGTCGACACCGACCGTGCGGCGCCCTCCGCCCGATCGAGGAGTTCGTTCTTTCGGTCGCGGACTCGCTCCTCGTTCAGAGCAAGAAAAAAGGCCCCGCTAGAGGGCCCTTTGCAAAGTCTGATTGACGAGAAAAAAATTAGGTGCGCTCAAAGCCAGCCCCGGGAATGAAAACTATTTCGGATACAAACCCCACGCCCGGACCTGCGTATGAGAGCAGCGGTTTGTTTCAGGAATATTTCGTCGAAATGAGAATGGTTGTTCCTGGCACGGAACAAGAGCGTCGAAGGCCAATGTCGCGATGCTCTTCGTCTCAAGGATTGTCGGGCAGGCACTCGGGGCAGGTGTCGCCGATGGAGTCCAGCACTTCACAAACTTCAGCGACCGCCTGATCCGGAGACAAGCCGTCGGGCGGATCTTGTTTAGCGATGGCCAACGCGTGCTCCCGCGCGTGCGGATCGGCCCGGTCCTTCGCCCAGCCGTGCTCCTCGCATTCGTGGATGGCGCCCGCTTCCTGCAGCACGTGGATGGCCCAACCGCGTAGCATACGGATCGCCGGTCCTCGTTCCTTCGTCATCAGCATCGAGAGAGCTCCTGCCGAGACGAATCCTTGGGACCGCCGGCTCGTTCCCAGCGGTTAGCGCGGGTCAGGGATTCCGAATTGCAGCAGCTCCGGCTTGTCCACCTGTTCCGTCGTGTGAAATCTTTAAGCCAAGGGGCCCAGTCACGCATCGGAACATCGTCCAGGCCATCATCCCTCAATTCCCGATGCGGCGATCCGTGCGGTCAGGCGATCTACGGGAGCCTGCTTTTTCTTGCACCATCAACTTGTCGAGTTTTGCTTGGACGATCTGGTTATTTCTTCGTTGAATTCGGTGAAGAAGGAACAACATTGCCAAGACGGCGCAAGAGAGCGCGAGGTGGAAGTTGACGCTTCCATAAGTCGCCCAGCCAACTCCCGCTCCCAGCGGGGCGCCAAGGAGTGCCACAGCGAGGAGCAGTCCTATCCCTGGCTTCGCAAACACTCCTACTTTCATCAGACTCTCGCAGTCTGCGACCAGACGGCACTGAACTGTAAGTTCACGCTCCCGGGTGGGGTATCCCTGCCTTCAGTGGTCCTTGAGGGTGGATCCGAGCGGCCGGCCGGCCGGGGCGCGACCGGAACCTGATCGCCTCGCCAGCATCCACGGCAGGCAAAACTTGATCGTCCCAAATGTGAAGAACCAGGCGAAGGCGAAGACGTCAAACGGAGAGGCGTTGGCGTCGTCCATCCGGGCCGCCATCAGGAAGCCGAGGAAGCCGGTGACGCCCAGTAGCGTCACCGCAAGATGTGCTGTCCCGCTACTGCACTTCCGTAACCTGCGTCCCATTTGGCCTCCGCGACTTAGCCGGAAAGGCTAAATGCGAACCCATAGGAAAACGAGCAGGAAGGGAGGGTCGCGATATAGGCCTGATATAAAGATTGCCGTGAAGCGGTTTGCCGCTACAGCCAGTCGTTCTTTTTGAACCGCCAGTACAGGATCCCGCAGATGACGGCGATGCCGCCGAGCACCATGTAGTATCCGTATTCCCATTTCAGTTCGGGCATGTGCTCGAAGTTCATGCCGTAGATCCCGGCGACCGCGGTCGGTACCGCGAGAATGGCCGCCCAGGCAGTCAGCCGCCGCGCGATCTCTGTCTGCTGCGCCTGGCCCGCCATCATGGTGGCTTCGAATACGAAGGCGAGAATTTCGCGCAAGGAGTGTCCTCCTCTGCCCGCTTGGCGTGATCGAGCACGTCGCGGAACAGCGGCTTCATCTCGGCGTCCATCGCGACCAGGTCCGCGTGCTCCAGCCGCTTGCAGACGTCGATCATCGGTCCGACGGCGCGGCGCAACCGAAGTAGGTCGCGGCGCAGCCGGTACATGCGGTCGAATTCTCGTTTCGGCAGGACCTTCTTGAGGACTTCTTCCTCGAGCTCGTCGACCTCGGTCTGGATGGTGTCGAGCACCGGACGGTAGTTGTCGACGATGAAATCGAGGATGGCGTAGAGGATGTAGTCCTCACCCTGGGCGAGCGATGAAGGACAGGATTCGCACCGCTCGCGTACCGCCTTGTAGGAAGTCGAGGCTCCGTGGCGGACCGAGA